>NZ_JBHVBO010000246.1:0-5057 GCF_042668085.1 Isoptericola sp. NPDC057391
CGAACGGGGCCACGATCGCACCCACAACGCTCGCCCGGGCGAAAGTCGACGGCGTTACGCGATCGTGACCCGGGATCCTGGACCGCCCCTATTGTGACCGGTCACATCTCCGCTATGTTAGCGGTCACACAAGCGTTGCCGGAGGGTCAGAGCAGACCCACGGACCGGGCTTCCCGGTCGGCCGGCGTCTCGAGGAGGAGATCATGAGCACACACTTCCGGCGCGCCGGAGCGGCGCTGTTCGCCGCGGCCCTCACGGCGGCCTCGCTCGTCGCGTGCAGCAGCGAGCAGGCACCGCAGGGCGGCGGGGACGGGGGCGGCGAGTCCGCCGCGGCCTCGGACACGATCGTCCTCGGCTTCTCGCAGGTCGGGGCCGAGTCCGGCTGGCGCGCGGCCAACACCAAGTCCATCCAGGACACGCTCACGCAGGAGAACGGGTTCGACCTCAAGTTCTCCGACGCGCAGCAGAAGCAGGAGAACCAGATCCAGGCGATCCGGTCGTACATCCAGCAGCAGGTCGACGTCATCGCCTTCTCGCCCGTCGTCGAGACCGGCTGGGACGCGGTGCTCGAGGAGGCCAAGGCCGCGGGCATCCCGGTGATCCTCACCGACCGTGCCGTCGACAGCGAGGACGAGTCGCTGTACGAGTCGTTCATCGGCTCGGACTTCGTGCTCGAGGGCGAGATGGCCGGCGAGTGGGCCAAGGAGCAGTACGACGGCGAGGGCTACAAGGTCGTGGAGCTGCAGGGCACGACCGGCGCCGCCCCCGCCATCGACCGCAAGGCGGGCTTCGAGTCCGCGATCGAGGGCAGCGACCTGGAGATCATCGACTCCCAGACGGGCAACTTCACCCGCACGGAGGGCAAGCAGGTGATGGAGGGCTTCCTGCAGAAGCACGACGACATCGACCTCGTCTTCGCCCACAACGACGACATGGGCCTGGGCGCCATCGAGGCCATCGAGGCCGCCGGCAAGGTGCCCGGCAAGGACATCAAGATCATCACGATCGACGCGGTCAAGGACGGCATGCAGGCCCTGGCCGACGGCAAGATCAACTACATCGTCGAGTGCAACCCGCTGCTCGGTCCGGACCTCGCCGACATCGCCAAGAAGGTCGTCGCCGGCGAGGAGGTCCAGAAGCGGATCGTCGTCAAGGACGAGGCGTTCGACCAGGAGGCCGCGAAGGCCGCGCTGCCGGACCGTCAGTACTGATCGCGGGTACTGACCGTCGGTACGCTCCACCGAGACCCGCGGTGGGTGCGGTGCGGGACGCCCGCGCCGCGCCCACCGCGCTCCACGGAAGGTCAACGATGACGCCATCGGACGCCGGCGCTGCCGGCAGCACGCGCGACGCGGGCCCGCGGGACGTGCGCCCCGTCGTCGAGATGACCGGGATCTCCATCGAGTTCCCGGGGGTCAAGGCGCTCGACGGGGTGGACCTCCGGCTCCTGCCGGGCGAGGTCCACGCCCTCATGGGCGAGAACGGCGCGGGGAAGTCCACGCTGATCAAGGCGCTCACGGGCGTCTACGGCATCGACTCCGGCGAGATCCTCGTCGACGGGGAGCCGCACCGGTTCTCCGGCCCGGGCGAGGCGCGGGCCGCCGGCGTCGCCACCGTGTACCAGGAGGTCAACCTCTGCGAGAACCTCACGGTCGCGGAGAACATCATGCTCGGCAACGAGCCGCGGCGGTTCGGCGCCATCGACTGGCCCCGCACGCGCCGCCGGGCGGCCGAGCACCTCGCCACCATGGGGCTCGACGTCGACCCCGCCTCGTCGCTCGGCTCGCACTCGATCGCCGTGCAGCAGCTCGTCGCGATCAGCCGGGCCATGGTGGTGGACGCCAAGGTGCTCATCCTCGACGAGCCGACGTCGAGCCTCGACGCCGACGAGGTCGCGCGGCTCTTCGCCGTCGTGCGCCGGCTGCGCGACCAGGGCGTCGCGATCCTGTTCGTGTCGCACTTCCTCGAGCAGGTGTACGAGCTCTCCGACCGCATGACCGTGCTGCGCAACGGCGCGCGGGTGGGGGAGTACCGCACGTCGGAGATCAGCCGCACGGAGCTCGTCTCGCGGATGATCGGCCGGTCGATGGAGGTGCTGGAGGACCTGGAGGTCCGCACCGAGCACACCGTCGACGCGGCCCGGGGCAAGCCGTTCGTGCAGGCGGTGGGGCTCGGCCGCCGCGGCTCCGTGCAGGCGTTCGACCTGGACGTGCACGAGGGCGAGGTCG
This sequence comes from Isoptericola sp. NPDC057391, assembly GCF_042668085.1. Lineage (NCBI taxonomy): Bacteria > Bacillati > Actinomycetota > Actinomycetes > Micrococcales > Promicromonosporaceae > Isoptericola > Isoptericola sp. NPDC057391. The sequence goes on from NZ_JBHVBO010000246.1 coordinate 2,229, forward strand.
TGGGGCTGGCCGGGCTGCTCGGCTCCGGGCGCACGGAGGTGGCCCGCCTGCTCGCCGGGGCGGACCGGGCCGACACGGGCACGCTGTCCGTGAAGGGCACCCCGACCCGCCTGCGCACGCCCCGCGCGGCGATCGGGCGCAGGATCGCGTTCTCCTCGGAGGACCGCAAGGCCGAGGGCGTGGTCGGAGACCTGACCGTGCGCGAGAACATCGTGCTCGGACTCCAGGCGGAGCGCGGCTGGCTGCGCCCGCTGCCCGGCAAGCAGGTCGACGAGATCGTGCACCGGTACATCGAGGCGCTGAACATCCGGCCCGCGAACCCCGACGCCCTGCTGCGCAACCTGTCGGGCGGCAATCAGCAGAAGGTGCTCCTCGCCCGCTGGCTCGCCACCGCCCCCGAGCTGTTCATCCTCGACGAGCCGACGCGCGGCATCGACGTCGGCGCCAAGGCGGAGATCCAGCGCCTGGTGTCCGACCTCGCCGGCCGCGGCATGGCGGTGCTCTTCATCTCCGCCGAGCTCGAGGAGGTGGTGCGGCTCAGCCACCGCATCGCCGTCATGCGCGACCGGCAGAAGGTCGCCGAGCTGACCAACACCGACACCGTCGGCGTCGACGACGTCGTCGAGCTCATCGCGAGCGGAGGGGACCGCTGATGCCCACATCCCAGGCCGCCGGCGGGTTCGGCGCCGTCGTGCGCCACCACCTGTTCTGGCCCGTGGTCGCCCTGGTCGCGCTGCTCGCCGTCAACACGGCCGTCCGCCCGGGCTTCCTGTCCGTCTCGGTGCTCGACGGGCACCTCTTCGGCTCGCCGATCGACATCCTGCGCAACTGTGCCCCGCTCATGCTGGTCGCCCTCGGCATGTCCCTCGTGATCGCCACCCGCGGCATCGACCTGTCCGTCGGCGCCGTGGTCGCGATCTCCGGGGCGGTGGCCCTCACCTTCATCGCGGGCGCACCGGACCCGGGGTCGACGACGACCGTGCTGCTCGCGATCGGCATGGCCCTCGCGCTCGGACTGGTGCTCGGCGTGTGGAACGGGTTCCTCGTGTCCGTGCTCGGGATCCAGCCGATCATCGCCACCCTCATCCTTATGACGGCGGGCCGCGGCGTCGCGATGCTCATCACCGAGGGGCAGATCACCACGGTCACCAGCGCGCCGTTCAAGATGCTCGGCGCCGGGTTCTGGCTCGGGCTGCCGGTCGCGACGCTCGTGGCGTTCGGCGTGTACGCGCTCGTCGCGCTGCTCGTGCGGCGCACAGCGCTGGGCATGCTCGTCGAGTCGGTCGGCATCAACCCGGCAGCGAGCCGGCTCGCCGGCGTGCGGGCGCGGACGATCGTGTGGACCGTCTTCGCGCTGTCGGGGCTGTTCTCCGCGCTCGCCGGGCTGATCCTGTCGTCCAACGTCATGGCGGCCGACGCGAACAACGCCGGCCTGTTCATCGAGCTCGACGCGATCCTCGCCGTCGTCATCGGCGGCACGTCGCTGGCCGGCGGCAAGTTCTCGCTCTCCGGCACGTTCGTCGGCGTGCTGATCATCGCGACGCTGTCCCTCACGGTGACCAACGTCGGCATCTCGCCGCTCGTGACGCCGCTGTTCAAGGCGCTCGTGGTCGCCGCGGTGACCCTGCTCCAGTCGCCCGCCATGCGGCGCAAGCTCTCGGAACGCACGCGACGGCGGGGCAGGGCGGCGCCGGTCGCGCCGTCGGACAAGCCCGCGGACGTGTCCACGGACAAGGTGGTGGCCTGATGACGACCCTCGCATCCTCGCGCGCCGGGGCACCGTCCCCGCGCCGCGTGCCCTCCGTCGGCCGGCGGCTGCGGGTCGACCGTCGCTACCTGCCCGTGGTCGGCACCCTCGTGGTGTTCGTGCTGCTGCTCGTGCTGGGCGGCGCGCGCTACGACAACTTCCTGTCCGTCGGCGTGCTCGCGAACCTGTTCATCAACAACGCGTTCCTCATCGTGCTGGCCGTCGGCATGACGTTCGTCATCCTCACCGGCGGCATCGACCTCTCGGTCGGCTCGGTGCTCGCGCTGTCCGGCGTCACCGCGGCCTACCTCCTGCGGGCCGGGATGCCGGCCGGGGTGGTGATCCCGCTGGTCGTGCTCATCGGCTCGCTGATCGGGCTGCTCGTCGGCGCGATGGTGCACGTCTTCGAGGTGCAGCCGTTCATCGCCACCCTCGCGGCGATGTTCTTCGCCCGCGGCCTGTGCTTCCTCATCGCCCCGGAGTCGATCCCGATCGACGACGAGGCCTTCGTCGCCTTGGCCGCCTGGGACACCTGGGCGGGCGGGCAGTGGCGCATCACGTCGAGCGTGGTGATCGCGCTGCTCGTGGTGGCGGTGGCGTTCTACCTGCTGCACTACACGCAGTTCGGCCGCACCGTGTACGCCATCGGCGGCGGGGAGCAGTCGGCCAGGCTCATGGGCCTGCCCGTCGCGCGCACCAAGGTGCTGGTGTACGTCATCAGCGGCACGTGCGCCGGCCTCGGCGGCCTGCTGTTCGCCATGTTCTCGCGGTCCGGCTACTCCCTGACCGGCGTGGGCATGGAGCTGGACGCGATCGCGGCCGTCGTCATCGGCGGCACGCTGCTCACCGGCGGCACCGGGTTCGTGCTCGGGTCGGTGCTGGGCGTCCTCGTGCTCGGCCTCATCCAGACGATCATCACCTTCGAGGGCACCCTCAGCTCGTGGTGGACCAAGATCGTCATCGGCGCGCTGCTGCTGGTCTTCGTGGTCCTGCAGCGGCTGCTCGCGCTGCGGCGCTCGTAGCCGGCCCACGGCCGGGCGCCCGTCCGGGCGGCGGGGCCGGCGGCACGCGCCGTCGGCCCC
>NZ_JBHVBO010000247.1:0-4994 GCF_042668085.1 Isoptericola sp. NPDC057391
AAGGTCAGCGGCGGACGCGCAGCGTGACCACCTGGAACGGCGTCAGCTCCAGCAGCACGGCGTCGCCGTCGCGCGCGGCCGCGCCGTCGGCGCCGGCCAGCGGGCGCTCGAGCAGGTCGGTCACCTCGACCGACGCGTGCGCGAACGCCGGCGTGACGCGCGCCCGCGCCCGCCCGCCGCGGCTCTCGTAGAGCCGCACGACGACGTCGCCGCTGCCGTCCTCGGCGAGCTTGACCGCCTCGACGACGACGGCGTCGTCGTCGACGCGGACCAGCGGCTCGACGCCGTGGGCACCGGGAACGACGCGCTCGGGCAGGTTGAGCGCGTAGCCGTGCCGCACCGCGTCGTCGATCCCGGCGCCGACGACGAGCTCGCACGTCAGCTCGTGCTCGCCCTGGTCCGCGTCGGGGTCCGGGAACTTCGGCGCGCGCAGCAGCGACAGGCGCACGGTGGTGCCCCGGGCGCCCTGCGCGTCGGTCGCGTCGGCGGTGCGGGTCCGCGTGATGTCGTGCCCGTACGTCGAGTCGTTGGCGACGGCCACGCCGAAGCCCGGCTCCCCCACGTGCACCCACCGGTGCGCGACCGTCTCGAACCGCGCGTGGTCCCACGACGTGTTGACGTGCGTGGGCCGGTGCACGTGCCCGAACTGGATCTCCGACGTCGCCCGCTCGGCGCGCACGTCGAGCGGGAACGCGAGCTTGAGCAGCTTCTGCCGCTCGTGCCAGTCGACGCGCGTCGTGATGCGCAACCCGCGGCCGTCGGCCGGGAGGGCCAGGTCCTGCTCGACGCGCGAGGAGCCGAACTCCCGCAGCACGCGCACCACGGGCCCGGACGCGCCGTCGGCCACCTCGATCTTCGCCGCGCCGACGAGGTCGGTCGTGCTGCGGCGGTAGTGCTCGTCGATGTCCCACGCCTCCCACTCGTTGGGGACGTCGCGGTGCAGCTGGAGCAGGTTCGCCCGGGCGCCGGGCAGGATCGCCTCGCGCCCGCTCCGCCGGTCGACGGCCGAGACGACGTGGCCGTTCGGGTCGACGACGACGCGCACCAGGTCGTTCTCCAGCACCCAGCCGTCACCGTCCGGGCCGGGCACCGGGGTCACCGTGCCGGCGCCCCGCGGCGCCTCCAGGACGGTCGCCCCGAGCCCGGCGACGCCGTCGCGCGCGAACGGCCCGGCGTTGACGGCGACCGGCCGGTCGCCCTGCCCCACCAGCGCGCGCAGCGCGTCGTCGACGATCTCCTCGAGCTCCCGCGCCACCTCGGCGTAGTTCCGCTCGGCCTCGCGGTGCACCCACGCGATGGACGACCCGGGCAGGATGTCGTGGAACTGCTGCAGCAGCACCGTGCGCCACAGCCGCTGCAGGCGCTCGGCCGGGTACTCCGCACCCGCCCGCACGGCCGCGGTCGCGGCCCACAGCTCGGCCTCGCGCAGCAGGTGCTCGCTGCGGCGGTTGCCGCGCTTGGTGCGGGCCTGCGAGGTGTAGGTGCCGCGGTGGTACTCGAGGTACATCTCCCCGGTCCAGGTGGCCGGGCTCGCGTACTCCGCCCGGGCGGCGTCGAAGAACGACTGCGAGTCGGACAGCTCCACCCGCGGCGACCCCTCGAGGTCACGGGTGCGCCGCGCGGCCGCGACCATCTCGCGGGTGGGGCCGCCGCCGCCGTCGCCGAACCCGAACGGCACCAGCGACGTGTTGGCGCGCCCCTTCTCCGCGTACTGCCGCTCGGCGCGCGCGAGCTCCTCGGCCGACAGGTCGGAGTTGTAGGTGTCGACGGGCGGGAAGTGCGTGAACACGCGCGACCCGTCGATGCCCTCCCACCAGAACGTGTGGTGCGGCATGGTGTTCGTGTCGTTCCACGAGATCTTCTGCGTGAGGAAGTTGTCGCTGCCCGCCAGGCGGGCGAGCTGCGGCAGCGCGGCCGTGTACCCGAAGGAGTCGGGCAGCCACACCTCCTTGGGCTCCACGCCGAGCTCCTCGATGAAGTACCGCTTGCCGGCCACGAGCTGGCGGGCGAGCGCCTCGCCGCCGGGCATGTTGGTGTCGGACTCGACCCACATGCCGCCCACCGGTACGAACCGGCCCTCGCGCACGCGCTCGCGGATCCGCTCGAACAGCTCGGGGTAGTGCTCCTGGACCCACGAGTACTGCTGGGCCGAGGAGCAGGCGAACCTCACGTCCGGGTCCTCGTCCATGAGGGACAGCACGTTGGAGAACGTGCGCGCGCACTTGCGCACGGTCTCGCGCGTGGGCCACAGCCACGCGGAGTCGATGTGCGCGTGCCCGACGGCGTGCACCCGGTGGGCGGACGCCGCGGCCGGGGCGGCCAGGGCCGGCGCGAGCGCCGCACGACCCGCGGCGGCGGTGCCGGCCACGTCGTCGGGGTCGACGGCGTCGAGCATGTCCTCGAGCGCGCGCAGCACCTCGGCCGCGCGCGGGGCCGTGCCGGGCAGCACGCGCACCAGGCCGTGCAGGGCGCGCACGTCCTGCAGCAGCTCCCACACGGTCTCGTCCACGAGGGCCACGTGCATGGTACGCAGCACGTAGATCGGGTCCGGCCCGGAGGTCTCCCACGCCCCCATCGGCGTCGGCCGCGTCCAGGCGCCGCCCGGCACGTCCGGGTTGGCGGCGGCCTCGACGTAGAGGTCGACGCGGCCGTCGGCGTCGAGCGCCTGCCCCGCGACGAGCGGCACGTGCTGGTTGCGCGGCTCGACGGCCTTGACGATGCGGCCGTCGGGGGTCCAGGCGGTCCCCTCGGCCTGGAAGCCCGGCCCGGCGCCGGTGAACCCGAGGTCGACGACGAGCTCGACGCGCGTGCCCGCGGGGGCCGCGTCGCCGGACCACCCGGCCGGGACGTCGCCGGTCACGTGGAACCACGTCGTGTCCCACGGCCGGCCCCAGGGGCTGCCGAGGGCGAACGGCGCGTACGACGCCGCGACCGCGTCGGCGAAGGGCACGGGCTCCCCGCCGACGGTCCACGCCTCGACGTCGAGCGGCCGGGTCTCGCGCAGGACGGCGGGCTCCAGCCAGTCCTTCACGAAGCGCTCGAGGCGCATGGTGGTGCGGGTGGTGGTGTCGTGCATGGATCAGGCTCCTGGTGACGGGGCGGGCGGTGGAACGGGGAGGGCAGACGGGTCGCGGTCAGCCCTTGACGGCGCCGGCGAGCGCGAAGGAGCCGCCGGACAGCCGCGAGACGAGCACGTACAGGCCGACGGCGGGCAGGGCGTAGAGCATCGAGTAGGCCGCGAGCTGGCCGTACGCGACCGAGCCGTACTGGCCGAAGAACGCGAAGATGCTCACGGCCGCGGGCTGCTTCTCCGGGGTGAGCAGCAGCACGAAGGGGACGAAGAAGTTCCCCCAGGCCTGGATGAACACGAAGATGAAGACGACGGCGATGCCGGGCCGCATGAGCGGCAGCACGATGGTGCGCAGCGTGGTCATGGCCGACGCGCCGTCCGTCCAGGCCGCCTCCTCGAGGGAGATCGGCACGGAGTCCATGAAGTTCTTCGTCATCCAGATCGCCATCGGCAGCGACGTCGCGGCCATGAAGAACGTGGTGCCCGCCAGGGAGTCGAGCAGGTTGAGCCGCACGAACAGCGAGTAGACCGGCACCATCATCGCCGTGATCGGCAGGCAGGTGCCGAACAGCACGGCGTACAGGAACGGCTTGTTGAACCGCATCCTGTACCGCGACAGCGGGTACGCCGCGAGCACCGACGCGAGCACCGTGATGAGGCCGGTGCCGGCGGACAGCACGAACGCGTTCGCCAGCGGCACCCACGTCTGCTCGGGCGTCATCACGGCCGTGAAGTTCTCGAGCGTGAACGTCTCCGGCAGCCCGACGGCGAGGGTCGCGCTCGGGTCCAGCGACGCGAGCACGATCCAGCCGAGCGGGAGCAGGAAGCACAGGCCCACCACGACGAGCACGACGTTCGACAGGACGCGGGCGGCGCGCGGCCCGGGGGCGGCGACCGACGCCGCGGTCCGGCGCCGCGCGGGAGGCGCGGCGACGACGTCGGGCACCGGCGAGGGGGCGGGGGCGGTCCGGGCCATCAGTCGACCTCCGGCTTCAGGCTGCGGATGTACACGACGGAGAAGACGGCGCCGATCACCAGCATCACGGTGGCGATCGCCGTGCCGTAACCGACCTGGGCGAACTTGAACGCCTCCTGGTAGGCGAGGATCGGCAGCGTGGAGCTGTCGGTGCCGGGACCGCCGCCCGTCATCACGTAGATCAGCGTGAACACGGACAGCGTCTGGAGCGTCGTGAGCATGAGGTTGGTCGAGATGCTGCGGCGGATGGTCGGGAGCGTGACCCACACCAGGCGCTGCACCCCGTTGGCCCCGTCGACCGTCGCGGCCTCGGTGATCTCCGGCGGCACCTCCGCGATCGCGGCGGAGTAGACCATCATCGAGAACGCCGTGCCGCGCCAGACGTTGGCGAGGATGACGGCGAGCATCGGGTACTGGAACAGCCAGTCGGGGCCCGTGATCCCCACGCCCGCCAGCAACGAGTTGAGCGTGCCGTCGGCGTGGAAGAACGCGTAGGCCGCGAAGGCGGCGACGATCTCGGGCAGCACCCACGCCGTCACGACGAGCGTCGAGACGACGGCCCGCACGGGCTTGAGCGCCGAGCGCATGAGCATCGCCAGCCCGAGGCCGGCCACGTTCTGCCCGATCACCGCGGACGCGATGACGAACAGCACCGTGAGCCACAGGGCCTTCGGGAAGTCGGGGTCGCCGAGCAGCGCGACGTAGTTGTCCAGGCCGACCCACTCGGGGTTCGCCGCGTTCGGGCCCGTGAGGGCCGCGTTGGTGAACGAGCCGTAGAACGACCACACGACGGGCCCGAGCATGAACAGCGCGAGCAGGGCGACGGCGGGCAGCATCGGGACGAGGCGGCCGGCGGTGGGGGGCCGCCGCCGGGGGCCCCCCGCCGCCCCCCCCCCCCCCCCCCCCCCCCCCCCGGGGGGGGGGCGGGGGGGGGGGCCCGGGGGGCAC
>NZ_JBHVBO010000248.1:0-4965 GCF_042668085.1 Isoptericola sp. NPDC057391
CCCCCGCGGGGTGGCCGGGCGCCGTCGGGCTACGGGCCGTTCGGAGAGGTCAGGCGCCCGCGCGACCCTCGAGGAACGCGAGCATCGTGCGCACGCCGACACCGGTCCCGCCGGCGGGCGTGTACCCGAACGAGGAGCCCTCGTTGTACGAGGGGCCCGCGATGTCCAGGTGCGCCCACGGCGTCTCGCCGACGAACTCGGCGAGGAAGTGCGCGGCGAAGAGCATGCCGCCCCAGCGGCTGGGGGCGGAGTTGACCATGTCCGCGACGGTGGACTTCAGGCCGGCCTTGAGCTCCGCGGGCATCGGCATGGGCCAGAACGCCTCGCCGGCGACGTCGGCGGCGGCCTTGACCTCGTCGCGCACCGCGTCGGAGCCCATCACGCCCGACGTGCGGTTGCCGAGCGCGACCATCTGGGCGCCGGTGAGCGTCGCGATGTCCAGGACGACGTCGTGCCCGTCCTCGACGGCGGCGACGAGGCCGTCCGCCATCACGAGGCGGCCCTCGGCGTCGGTGTTGGTGACCTCGACGGTCTTGCCGCCGCGGATCGTGATGACGTCGGCGGGGCGCTGGGCGTTGCCGCCCGGCATGTTCTCCGCGAGGCAGAGGTACCCGGTGACGGCGACGGGCAGGCCGAGGCGAGCGGCCGCGAGGACCGTGTGCAGCACGGCGGCGGCGCCGGCCATGTCGGACTTCATCGTCGGCATGCTGGCCGGCGGCTTGAGCGAGATGCCGCCGGTGTCGAACGTGATGCCCTTGCCGACGATGGCGACCTTCTCGGTGGCCTTGGCCGGCGCGTACGACAGCTTGACGAGCCGCGGCCCGCGCGACGAGCCCTGCCCGACGCCCACGAGCCCGCCGTAGCCGCCCGCCGCGAGCTGCTTGTCGTCGAGCACCGTGATCTTGACGCCCTTGACCCCCTTGGCCGCGGCGCGCGCGGCGTCGGCGAAGGCCGCCGGGAACAGCTCGTTGGGGGCGTCGTTGACCAGGTCGCGGGTGCCGTGCACCGCCGCGGCCAGCACCTCGGCGCGCGCGACGGCGGCCTTGGCGCGGCCGGACCGGGAGAACGACGTGACGACCTGGACGCTGCCGACGGCGCCCTTGGTGTCCTTGCCCGTGCGGTACCGCGTGTAGGAGTAGGCGCCGAGCAGCGCCCCTTCGACGACCGCGCCGAGCTCGTCCTCGTCCACCGCGGGCAGCGCGAGGGCCACCGTGTCGGTGCCGGCGAGCTCGCGGGTGGCGGCGCCGGCGGCGGACCGCAGCACCTCGTGCGGGAACGTGCCGTCGGCCGCGCGCTCCCCGAGACCGGCGAGGACGACGACGTCCGCCGCGACGCCGTCGCCGGCGGGCACGCGCCGCACCTCGTCGCGGGCGCCGGTGACGCCGAGCCGGGGGGCGAGGGTCTCGATCTGCCGCACGAACGACTCGGGCAGCTGGTCCGCGACGACGGCGACGCCGTCCGACGTGGAGCAGGTCCCGACGACGAGGGCGTCGACCTTGAGAGAGCTGGGATTCTTGCCGGTGAGGGTGAGGTCTGCCACGCGCCGATGCTATCCCCGTCCCGCGGCCGCCGTCGGGCGCCCGACGGCCGGTAGTCTGCGGGCGTGGTCCTTCCCCTGCTCATCGTCGTCCTGCTGGCGTGCGCCGCGCTCGCCGGGTGGGCGCTGTGGTTCGTCGTCCAGGACCGCGCCGTGATCCTCAAGCAGCTGATCGGCGCCGCCGTCGTCGAGGCGCTCGTCGTCGTGCAGGCGGTGGTGGCCGGCGTCCTCATGGTCACGCGCGACCACCCGGTCGACGGGCCGCTGTTCTGGGGGTACGTCGCCACCGCCCTCGTGGTGCTGCCGATCGCCGCGATCTGGGCGTTCGCGGAGCGCACCAAGTGGTCGTCCGTCGTCCTGGCGGTGGCCGCCCTCACGGTGGGCTTCCTCGACTGGAGGCTGTGGCAGATCTGGGGCGCGGCATGAGCGGCCCCGCCCCCGCGACCGCCGCGGGCGGGCGCCGCACCGGCACCGGCTTCGGCCGGCTGCTCGTCACCGTCTACGGCATCCTCGCCTTCGCCGCGATCGGCCGGTCGTCGTACGAGCTGGCCACCAAGTTCTCCGAGGCGCCCGTCGCCTACTCCCTGTCCACGCTGTCCGCCGTCGTGTACGTGCTGGCCACCGTCGCGCTCGCCAAGGGCGGGCCGCGCTGGCGCGTCGTCGCGTGGGTGACCGTGGGGTTCGAGGCCGTGGGCGTGCTCGCGGTCGGCGCCGCCTCGGTCGCCTCGCCCGACGTCTTCGGCGAGACGACCGTGTGGTCCGGGTTCGGGCAGGGCTACGGTTACGTGCCGCTCGTGCTGCCGTTCGTCGGGCTGTGGTGGCTGTGGCGCACCCGCCCGCACGGGGCGCCCGCCGACGGTGCACCGACGACGCCCGAGCCCCCAGCCCCCGACCCGGAGGTCCGATGAGCCCGTACACCCTGCTCTTCAACGGCGTCTTCCGCCGGATGGACCCCGAACGGGCGCACGAGCTCGCGTTCGGCGCCATCTCGCTCGCCGGGCGGGTCCCCGTCCTGCGGGACGTCGTCCAGGGCGCCCTGGCGCCGTACCTGGGCCGGGGCAGCGGCGGGCCGGGCAGCATCGAGGTGCTCGGCCGCACCGTGCCCGCGCCGTTCGGGCTGGCGGGCGGGTTCGACAAGAACGCCCGCGCGATCCGCGGCCTGACGATGCTCGGCTTCGGCTTCGTGGAGATCGGCACCGTCACCCCGCGCCCGCAGCCCGGCAACGAGGCGCCGCGCATGTGGCGCGAGCTCGACGTGCGCGGGATCCGCAACCGCATGGGCTTCAACAACGAGGGCGCCCCCGCCGCGGCGGCAAGGCTCCGGGACCTGCGGGCCACGCCGGCGGGCCGGGCCGTCGTCGTCGGGGCGAACATCGGCAAGAACAAGACGACGCCTGCGGAGGCCGCGGCCGACGACTACGCCGCCTGCGCCCGCGAGCTCGCCCCGTGGGCCGACTACCTCGTGGTGAACGTGTCGTCCCCGAACACCCCGGGGCTGCGCGACCTGCAGACCACCGCCGAGCTGCGCCCGATCCTCACCGCCGCGCGCACCGCGGCGGACCAGGCCACCGCCGCCGCGGGCACGCGCCGGGTCCCGCTGCTGGTGAAGATCGCCCCCGACCTCGCGGACTCCGACGTCGACGCCGTGGCGGACCTCGTCACCGAGCTGGGCCTGGACGGCGTGGTCGCCGTCAACACGACCATCGGTCACGACCGCGGCCCCGGTGGGCTTTCCGGCCCGCCGCTGCTGGCCCGCGGGCTGCAGGTCGTCGCGCGGCTCCGCGAGCGGCTCGGGCCCGAGCCGGCGATCATCGGCGTCGGCGGCATCTCGACCGCGGACGACGTGCGCGCCTACCTGCGCGCCGGTGCCGACCTCACCCAGGGGTACACGTCGTTCATCTACTCCGGCCCGTTCTGGCCGTCCCGGGTCAACCGCGCCCTGACGCGCACGCGCGGGTCGGTCGCGGCCGGCAGCATCGACCGCGGCGACGACACCACCGGGAGCGCCGCGTGATCCGGCCGCGCTGGGAGTGGGCGCTGGACGACGCGGAGGAGCGCGCGCTCGCCGTGCCGAGCCCGGTCTTCACCACGCAGTACGACGCGGAGCAGTGGCTCGGGGAGCACTGGCGGGAGCTGGCCGCCGCCGGCGCCACCGTCGCCCGGCTGCTGCACGACGGAGCGCAGGCGACGCCGGGAGTGGTGCTGCCGTCGGTCTGACGGCGGGGACCTGACGGCGGGGACCTGACGGCGAGGACGCGGCGCCTCAGGCGCCCGCCGCGACCTGCGCCCATGCCCGGGCGAGCCGCGGCACGGCGAGGGCGAGCTGCTCGGGCTCGCGCGTGAACGTCAGGCGCACGCGGTCGCGCGACGACCGGTCCGGGGTGAACGCCGGCCCGGGCGTCACCAGGACGCCGTGGCGCACCGCGGAGGCGGCGAGCGCCTGCGCGAGCGGTCGGCCCAGGTCGGCCCAGAGGCACAGCCCGCCCGCCGGCACGGGCACGCGCCAGTCCGGGAGGGTCTCGCGGACCAGGTCGACGAGCAGGTCGCGGCGTGCCCGCAGCTCGGCGACGCGCCCGGGCAGGATCTCGGCGGCGCGGTGCAGCAGCTCGACGACGGCGAGCTGCTCGAGAACGGGCGTGGCGATGTCGGCGGACTCCCGCACGCGCGCGAGTCGGCGCACGACCTGCGGGTCGGCGCGCACCCAGCCGACGCGCACCCCGCCCCAGAACGACTTCGACGCCGACCCGATCGTCACGACGTGCGGGGAGGCGCCCGTGCCCGCGAACGGCTCCGGTACCCGCGACCCGGGGCCGAGGGCCAGGTCGGTGAGGGTCTCGTCGCCGACCACCGTCGTGCCCGTGCGGTCCGCGAGGTCGCGCACGGCCGCCCGCGCCTCGGCCGACATCGTGGCACCGGTGGGGTTGTGGAAGTCCGGGACGAGGTAGACGAGCCGGGGCCGGGTACGCCGCACCGCCGAGGCGAGCGTCTCGACGTCGCCGACGGGGACCCCGACCACCCGCCCCCCGAGACGCCGTGTCGGCTCCAGGGCGTGGAAGTACGTGGGGGACTCGACGACGGTGGTCTCGCCGCGCCCGACGAACGCGGCCGTGAGCACGGAGATCGCCTGCTGCGCGCCCGTGGTGACGAGGATCTGCTCCGGCGTGGTCGGCACGCCCCGCGCGGAGTAGCGGTCGGCGATCGCCGACCGCAGCACCTCGACGCCGAGGTGCGCGTAGCCCCCGGTGGAGAGGTAGCCGGGCAGCACGTCGAGGGCCGCGGCGTAGGCGTCGTGCAGTGCCGACGTGGCCGACGGTGTCGCCTGGGCGAGGTCGACCGGGGCCTCGGGTCGTTCGTCGCCGGACGGGTCCGCGGGGGCGTCGCCGGCCGCGACGGGCACGCTCCCGCGCGCCGCGCCCGCGCCGCGCGGG
>NZ_JBHVBO010000249.1:0-4942 GCF_042668085.1 Isoptericola sp. NPDC057391
GTCTCGTCGTTCCTAGGCTGGGGCGCATGGCAGCCCGCCCCGACGCGCCGCCCCGGCCCGCGCCCGTGCCGGTCGTGCTCGTGCACGGCTCCCGCACGTCCGCGACGATGTGGCGACGCCAGCTCGCGGCGCTGGAGCGCGCCGGGGTCCCGGCCGTCGCGACCGACCTGCCCGGGCACGGCACACGCCGGGGCGAGCCGTTCACCCTCGACGGCGCGGTGGCGGCGCTCCGCCGCGACGTCGACGCGCTGGGCGGTCGCGCGCTGGTGGCCGGCCTGTCGCTCGGGGGGTACGTCGCCATCGAGCACCGCGCACGCCATCCCGAGCAGAGCGCGGGCCTCGTCGCCGCGGCGTGCTGCACGGTGTCCTCGTCGTCGCTGCGGCCGGCGTGGCTGTCGCTCGCCCGCTGGATCGAGGGCTGGCCCGACCACGGAGCCCGACTCAACGAGACGTTCGTGCGCCTCGCGCTCGACGTCGACGGGGCCCGGGACCTGGGCGCCGGCGGCTACGCGCTGACCGCCATGGCCCAGGTGCTGCAGGAGCTCGGCCCGACCGACACCCTGGGCGCGCTCGCGGCCGCGAGCAGCCTCGTGTGGCTCGTCAACGGCCGGTACGACCACTTCCGTGCCCAGGAGCGCGCGTTCGTCGCCGCGGCCCGTGCCGGCGGTGCGCCGACGCGGCTGGTCGTGGTACCGCACGCCCGCCACCTCGTGAGCCTCGACGCGCCCGTCGCGTTCACGCGGATCCTCCTCGAGGCGCAGGTCGCCGCCGGAGCCGCCGAGCGGGGCCCGATCCGGGCCGTCAGGACAGGGGCAGGTCCCACGCCCGCGCGCCGCCGACCAGGGCGGCGGAGTTGGGCACGACGACGACGTCGTCGCCCAGGCGGTCGAGGGCGGCCGGGGTGATGCGGCGGGCGTTGCCGCCCCCCAGGTACAGGCGGTCCCAGAGGAACACCGGGCGCAGGCCGTCGACCATCGACACGACCCGCCGCGACCACAGGCCGTCGCCCAGCCGCCGCCGCTCCGGCTCGCCGATGTACTGGTCGTACGTCGCGCCACGGCGCACCGGGGCGTGCGACCACTCCAGGTGCGGCGCGAGCAGGCCGCCGTCGAACAGCGCGGAGCCCAGCCCGGTGCCGAGCGTGAGCACGAGCTCGACGCCGGAGCCCGCGACGACCCCGGCGCCGTGCACCTCGGCATCGTTGAGCACCAGGGCGGGCACGCCGAGCCGGCGGGCGAGCGCGCCGCGGACGTCGAAGCTGGCCCACGCCTCCACGAGCTCCGGGAGCACCCGCGAGCGCGGCCCCGAGCGCGTGACGTAGTGCGGCGTGTGGACGACCACGCCGTGCCGGATCATCCCGGGCATCCCGAGCGTCACCCGGTGCGCGGCGGGCAGGCGCTCCGCGATGCCGGCCACGGTGTCCAGGAGCAGGTCCGGCGGCAGGGGATAGGGGGTGGGGACCCGCACCGGGGTCGCGTGCGCCGTGCCCGCGGAGTCGAGCACGGCGGCCTTGATGCCCCCGCCGCCGCAGTCGACGGCGAGGGTGAGCACGTCGGAGGGAGCGGGGGCACGGGAGGTGCCGCCGCCGGGACCGGGTCCGGGGGTGCGCGCCGTGGCGCCGGGGTCGACCATCACGGGACATCATCCGGCCACAATGGGGCGGTGAGCACGCCGACACCCCCCGCCGACGCCCTTCGGGTGCGGCTCGACCTCGCCTACGACGGCACCCACTTCGCGGGCTGGGCCACCCAGCCGCGCCTGCGCACCGTGCAGGGGGTGCTGGAGGACGCCCTCGCGACCGTGCTGCGCACCGGACCCCTCGGCCTGCCCCGCCCGCGGCTCACGGTGGCGGGGCGGACGGACGCGGGGGTGCACGCCCGCGGACAGGTCGCGCACGTCGACGTGCCGCGCGAGCGCTGGGAGGAGATGCCGGGCCGTTCGGACCGGGAGCCCGGCGTCGCGCTCGCCGACCGGCTGGCCGGCGTGCTGCCGCCCGACGTCGTCGTGCACCGGGCCGCGGAAGCGCCCGCCGGGTTCGACGCGCGGTTCTCCGCGCTGCACCGCCGGTACGCCTACCGGGTGGCCGACCGCCCGGAGCTGCGCGACCCCCTGCGTCGCGACTGGGTGCTGTGGCACCGCCGCCCGCTCGACGTGGACGCGATGCACCGCGCGATGCAGCCGCTGGTCGGGCTGCACGACTTCGCCGCGTTCTGCAAGCCCCGCGAGGGCGCGACGACCATCCGCGAGCTCACGCACCTGTCGTGGGAGCGTCCCGTGGACGGACCCGACGCCGGGCTGGTCGTCGCGACCGTGCAGGCCGACGCGTTCTGCCACTCGATGGTGCGCGCGCTGGTCGGCATGTCGTTGGCCGTGGGGGAGGGGCGCCGGGGCCCCGACGACCCCGCCGCGGTGCTGGCGGGCCGGTCCCGCTCGGCGGCGGCCGGCGTCGTCGCCGCGCGGGGGCTGACGCTCGAGCACGTCGCCTACCCGGACGACGACGAGCTCGCGGCGCGCGCCGAGCGCGTCCGCGCGCGGCGGGACCCGGGCGAGGTCGGCGCCGGCTGACCCGCGGGGCGGCGGGCGTCGGGGCGCTACGGCTCCTCGACCCAGTGCACCGCGGCCTCCTCCGCGCTGGCCCCCGCGCCGTCGATCCCCGCGTCCTCGCCGTAGACGTCGTTCTCGCGGTCGCCGTCCTCGCCCGGGTCGGCGAACGGGTCCTCCGCGAGCCGACCGGCGCGGGTCGTGTCCGGGCGGTCCAGCGGGTCGCGCTCCCAGACGTCGGGCTGCTCCTCGGCGAGGCGACGGTCCAGCGGCTCGCCGGCGGACTCCTCCCACGCGGTCTCGCCCCAGTGGTTCGAGCGCGACCGCTCCAGGGGGGAGTAGCCCTCGTCGAGGACGTCGTCGAGCTCGGGGTCGAGGAGCGTGTCCTCCTGGGGGAGCTGGTCCTCGTCGCCCTCGGCGCCGGTCTCGGGGTCCGGGGTGGTGCCGGGTGTCTCCTGGGTCATGTCACCACGGTGCACCCGTCGCGGCGTGCCCGCAGCCCCGTCGGCGCGCGGTTGCGGTGCCGGCGTCGCGCACTAGCGTGGCTCGCAGGTGCGCCCGCCGGGCGCGGCACGACAGGAGCCCAGCATGTCCCGCGAACCGGCCGACGCGTCCTTGGACGACCTGCTCGCCGAGCTCCCGATCGACCAGATCGCCGGACGGCTGGGCGTCGACGCCGAGCAGGCCCAGCGGGCGGTGGGCGGGGCGCTCCCCGCGCTCTTCGGCGGGCTCAAGGCGAACGCCGACGACCCCGCCGGCGCGGCGTCCCTGGCGGGCGCCCTGTCCCAGCACGACCCCGGCCTGGTGGAGGGCGGGATCGACGTCGCGCAGGTCGACACGGCGGACGGCGAGAAGATCGTGGACCACGTCTTCGGCGCGAAGAAGGACCAGGTGGTGGCGCAGCTGTCCGGTGCCGCCGGCACCGACTCGGGGATCCTGCAGAAGCTGCTCCCGATCCTGGCGCCGCTGGCGCTGTCGTACCTGTCGAAGAAGGTCGGCGGCGGCCAGGCGCCCGCGCCCGGCGGGACGGCGGAGCGGTCCGCGGCGGGCGGCGGGCTCGGGGACCTCCTCGGTGGCCTGCTCGGGGGCGGCGGGTCGTCGGGCGGCCTCGACGTCGGCGGGGTGCTCGGAAGCCTGGGCGGCCTGCTCGGCGGCGGCCGCCGCTGACCCGGCCCGTGCCCGCGGGGCACGCGTGACCAGCGTCGCTTTGACCCCCGTACCCGGCCGCCGCTAAACTGGCTCGTCGTTGTGCTATGCCTCCGGCGTCCCGCGTCGTCAGCGCGCCCACTCGCACCGACGACGCCACGGCCAGGACGCCACCCGGAGCACCCGCGCACAACACCTGACTCATCGGGCGCCGCTTCTCGCCCGACGACACCGAACACGAAAAGGTGACGCAACCGTGCGTACTTACACCCCCAAGCCCGGCGACGTCCAGCGCGACTGGTACGTCGTCGACGCGACCGACGTCGTCCTCGGCCGCCTGGCGTCCCAGGTCGCCACCCTCCTGCGCGGGAAGCACAAGCCGACCTTCGCCCCGCACGTCGACGGCGGTGACTTCGTCATCGTCATCAACGCGGACAAGGTCGCCCTGAGCGGCAACAAGCGGGAGACCAAGCTGGCCTACCGCCACTCCGGCTACCCGGGTGGTCTCCGCTCGGTCAACTACGGCGAGCTTCTCGAGAAGAACCCCGAGCGGGCCGTGGAGAAGGCCGTGCGCGGCATGCTCCCGAAGACGTCCCTCGGTCGCGACCAGCTGGGCAAGCTGAAGGTCTACCGCGGCGCGGAGCACCCGCACGCGGCGCAGCAGCCCAAGCAGTTCGAGATCACCCAGGTTTCGCAGCAGGCCTGAGCCGCTGCCGGATGCAAAGCGAAGGATTCACAGTGGCCGAGACCACCGTCGACACCGAGCTGGACGAGAACACGCCCAGCACCTACACCTCTGAGTCCGCCGCGCCCGTCGCGGACGGCGGCCAGTCCATCACCGCTCCCGGCGCAGCCGTCGGTCGCCGTAAGGAGGCCGTGGCGCGCGTGCGCCTCGTCCCCGGCACCGGGACGTGGAAGATCAACGGTCGCACCCTCGAGGACTACTTCCCGAACAAGGTGCACCAGCAGCTCGTGAACTCGCCGCTGAAGCTGGTCGAGGTCGAGGGCCGCTTCGACGTCATCGTCCGCATCACCGGCGGCGGCCCCTCGGGCCAGGCCGGCGCGGTGCGCCTGGGCATCGCCCGCGCGCTCAACGCGATCGACGCCGAGGCGAACCGCCCCGCGCTGAAGAAGGCCGGCTACCTCACGCGTGACCCGCGTGCGGTCGAGTCCAAGAAGGCCGGTCTCAAGAAGGCGCGCAAGGCGCCGCAGTACTCGAAGCGCTGATCGAGCGCTCCTGCGGTCGACACGGTCG
>NZ_JBHVBO010000250.1:0-4886 GCF_042668085.1 Isoptericola sp. NPDC057391
ACACAACTGAATACGTACGCGGCGCCCGCCTTCGAATTTATAAATAAATCCACCTGGGAGTTCTTCCCGCTGGACAGCGAGGCCTTCCCCTCGGTGAATCTCGCCCGGCACGTCGGACGGCTCGCGGGAACGGCGCCGGCGGGTCGGGCGGCACCGGCAAGGGCGCGGTGGGGTGGGACACCTACCGCCAGCTGGACCGCATCGACGAGGTCACCACCGGCGTCGCGACCGGCCAGTTCTCCAGCTACGACCGCACGGGCGGCAACGACGACGGCTTCGTCGGCACCTACAGCTGCCTGCGCACCACGGACGTCGGCTGCGTCATCGCCGAGCGCACCGGTCCGGGCGAGATCGACTCGATCTGGTTCACGCGCGACGGCGGCGACGTGTCGGCCACGGGCAACATCCGCATCGAGCTGGACGGCGAGGTGGTGCTCGACGCGCCCCTGCAGGACGTGGTGGACGGCGAGCTGGGAGCGCCGTTCGTCTACCCGTTCGTGGCGAACGCCGACCAGAGCTCGGGCGGCGTCTACATCAAGGTGCCGATGCCGTACCGCGAGTCGATGCGCGTGACGACCAGCGAGAACCCGCTGTTCCACCACGTCACGTACCGGACGTTCGCCGACACCGAGGGGGTGACGACCTTCGATCCGGCCGACCCGGCGCAGGACGTGATCGACGCCGCGCAGGAGTGGGGCAGCGCCGACCCGAAGCCGGCGGTCGAGGGGGCGCGGACCACGACCGAAGACTTCCGCCTGCGGCCCGGCAAGAGCGTCCGCCTGGCCGACGTGCGCGGCCCGGGGGAGATCTCGGAGCTGGCCCTCCGGGTGCCGCAGATCGTCGGGGCCGAGCCGCTGCCGCCGATCAGCGACGACGGGCGGGCGCACAGGGGCACCAGCACGTTCACGGTGGCGGTCGACCCCGCCAACGAGGGGGTGCAGCTCACGCGGCGGTTCGACGCGACGAGCGCGCAGCAGGTCGCCGACGTGACGGTCGACGGGGAGCCGGCCGGCCGCTGGGAGGCGACCGACGACCACGCCGGCACCTGGAGCTATCAGACGCTCGAGCTGCCCGCCGAGCTGACCGCCGGGAAGTCGAGCATCACGGTGGAGAACACGTTCGTGTCCGCCACGATCGACTGGAACGAGTTCCGCTACTGGGCGGACTCGGTGGTCGACGGCGAGCCGGTCCGCACCGACGAGCTCGACGTCGGTACCTCCGACGCCGCGAGGGCGAGCGAGCAGGCGCACGCCTACGCGATCACGGCGCAGAACTGGACGGGCGCGGCGAACCAGTCCGACCCGCCGCCCGCGGACGACCCGGCCGTGCTCGCGTCCAACGAGCTGCTGCGCGACGTCGTCGTGCGGGTGACGGTCGACGGCCGCACCGCCGTCGAGTCGCCGCTGGGGGAGTTCTTCGGCTCGGGTCTCACCGAGGCGCCGGTCGCGGCGCTCTTCCACGCCATGGACGCGGGCGACGGCGGCTGGTACTCCAGCTGGTGGCCGATGCCGTACGCCCGCGGTGCGCGGGTGGAGCTGGTGAACCGGTCGTCCGAGACGATCACGTCCGGCACGGCGCGGGTCACGTCCCACCGCGACCCGAGCATCGCCCGGCAGCTGGCGTCCGGGGAGATCGGCACCTTCCACGCCACCCACCACCGGGCGGACACCGTGACGGGCGAGGACTGGGCGTTCCTCGACACCGTCGGGAACGGCCGGTTCGTGGGCGTGAGCCACACCGCCCGCGGGCACATCGAGACGGGCAACACCCGCAACTACCTCGAGGGCGACGAGCGCGTGTACGCCGACGGCGGGCGTAGCCCGTCGCTGTACGGCACAGGCTCGGAGGACTTCTACGAGGGCGGCTGGTACTTCAACCGGCAGGCGTTCTCCAACCCGATGAACGGGCTGTCCGCGATGCCCGCCGGGCACAACGGGTGCGCCTTCCAGTGCGACTCGCCCTACCGGCTGATGATCGCCGACGCCGTGCCGTTCGGCTCCGGGCTCACGTTCGGCATCGAGCACGGCCCGGTGGCGAACGAGCCGGCCGAGTACTCCTCGACGGCGTACTGGTACGGCACCGACGAACCCGCCGCGCGGGTCACCGACACGATCGACGTCGGCGACGCGCGCAGCGAGAGGGCCCACGGGTACACAGGCTCGGGGGAGGCGACCGCGCTGACCGCTCGGTTCGAGGGCGACCACGACGACGTGCTGGTCACCGAGGACGTCGCCGCGGCCACCGGGCCCGTGACCTTCACGGTGGCGGTGGACCGCGGCCACACGGGGGTCACGCTGCGCCGGCTGGGCGATCAGGCGGAGGCGGGGCAGTCCGTGGCGGTCTCCGTCGACGGCGAGGCCGCGGGCACGTGGTCGCAGCCGACGAGCAACACGAGCCAGCGGTGGCTGGAGGACACGTTCATGCTGCCGCCGGCCCTCACCCGCGGCGAGCGGCGGGTCACCGTCACGCTGACGCCGACCGACGGGGCGCCCGCGTGGTCGGCGGCGTCCTACCAGGTGCTGTCGCACGGGGCCCCGGCGCCCGACCGGCGCGCACCCGCGACGGTGACCGGGCTCGCCGCCGGCGGTGGCGACAGCAACCAGGTCCACCTGGGGTGGAAGGCGACGACGGACGACGTCGCCGTCGACCACTACGAGGTCTACGCCTCGAGGGACCCGCGGTTCAGCGCCGGCCGGTCCACCCGGGTGGGGACCAGCCCGCTCCCGGCGTTCGACCACACGGGCCTCGGCCTCGGCGAGACCTGGTACTACCGGGTGCGCGCGGTCGACGGCTCGGGGAACGCCGGGCGGCTCTCCGACCGCGTGACGGCGACGAGCGGCACCACGCTGCGGATCGAGGGCGAGAGCCTGCTGCCGCCGGTCTCGTCGGACGCGCCCGTCGAGGCGCAGGGGAACTGCTGCGGCGTGGACTGGTCGGGCGACCGGCAGCTGTGGTTCCGCGGCGAGCAGCAGGGCGACGCCGTCACGCTGCGGTTCGAGGTTCCGCAGGACGGCACCTACGACCTGTCGGCCGCGATGACCCAGGCGCGCGACTACGGCGTCGCGCAGGTGGCGGTCGACGGCGAGGACGTCGGCGCGACGGTCGACGGCTACCGCGCCGAGGGGGTCGGCGTCGCGACCCACGACCTCGGCGCCGTCGAGCTGGAGCAGGGCGAGCACACGCTCACCCTCACGGCGGTCGGCAAGAACGACGCGGCCACCAGCTACATGATCGGCCTCGACACGCTGGACCTCGCCCTCCGTGGCGGGGCCCGCGTGCAGGTCAGCTCCTACGAGCACGAGGAGGAGGCCGTGACGGCCGGAGACCGGACGAAGATCTACGACCCGTCGGTCGGGGAGGACGAGCCCTGGTACGTCAACGACCACACGTTCGTGCAGGGGCCCGACGGCACCTGGCACCTGTTCGGCATCACGCACGCCGAGCCCGCCGCGCCGCTGGACGAGCGATTCTTCGCCCACGCGACGTCGTCGTCCCTGACCGCGGCGCCGTACGAGAAGCAGGATCCGGTGATCCCCGCCGACCCGGGGCTGGGGGAGAAGCACGTGTGGGCGCCGCACGTCGTCGAGGACGGCGGGACGTACTACATGTTCTACTCGGCCGGCCTCGACGACAACCACGAGGAGTACCAGCTCCGGCTCGCCACGAGCACCGACCTCGTCACGTGGACCAAGCGGCCCGAGCCGCTGTTCACCGACGGATTCGACGCCCGCGACCCGATGGTGAAGAGGATCGGCGACGAGTGGGTCATGTACTACACGGCCAACTCGACGCCCGCCGGCGGCAACCACCAGGTCGCGTACCGCACCAGCACCGACCTGGTGCACTGGGGCGAGAAGAAGGTGGCGTTCACCCACCCCCGCACGGGCACGTTCGGCGGGCCCACCGAGTCGCCGTTCGTCGTGGAGGAGGGCGGCGCGTACTACCTGTTCGTCTGCTGCGACGCGGGCTACACGGACACCCGCGTCTACAAGAGCGACGACCCGCTGCACTTCGAGCCCGACGACCTGGTGGGCCAGATCGCCGAGCACGCGGCCGAGGTGGTCCAGGACGAGGACGGCGCCTGGTACGTCAGCGGGGCCGGCTGGGGCGCGGGCGGCGTGTACCTGCGCCCGCTCGACTTCTCCGGCACGACCGTGACCGCCGGACAGCGGATCACCGCCCCCGGGTACCGGCTCGACGTGCGGACGTCGCCGCAGACGCAGGTCCGGTCCATGGAGGTGGCGGACGGGTCCGGCCGGTGGCGACAGGTGCTCGACGACGACTACCGCGGCACGTCCCCGTACCTGGGGGTCGGGTCGTTCGGCAACACCGACCTGGCGGGCCCGGCGGCCGAGGTGGACCTCGACGGCTCCACCCTGCGCCTGGGCGGCGTCCCGCTGGGGGACGAGCCGGTCACGGCGGACTGGTCGTTCGAGCTCGGCGTCAACGCGTTCACGACGTCGGTGACGGCCGAGGTCGCCGAGGAGCCTGCCGCACCCGTCTGGGAGGCGTCCATGACCTTCGACGGCGCGGGGGCGCGCACCGGGGACGACGCCGACCCCGACCGGGACGGCGGCGACGCCGAGGGCTTCCCGGCGTGGACCCAGAGCTCGGGTCAGGACGCGACGGTCGCGGCGCGGTTCGTGCCCGGGTCGTCGTCGGGCGCCGACAACCGGTTCTACGCCGGATCGGGTGCCGTCGTCTGGCAGCCGCACTGGCAGCCCGGGGGCCGCGCCCTGGGGGTCGGCACCTTCGACCTCGGCGCCTGGCGCGTCGGGGCCAGCCCGTTCGGCGGTGACGACACCCTGGGCAGCCGGCTCGTCGGCTGAGCGGTACCGGGAGAGATCCCGGGAGACATGAGGGGCCGCCGACCCGACCGGGTCGGC
>NZ_JBHVBO010000251.1:0-4873 GCF_042668085.1 Isoptericola sp. NPDC057391
GCGGCGGGGTCCTCATGGGTGGTGTCGCGGGCGTGGGGCTCGAGCTCGCCGAGGTCGCCGAACGCGGCGTGCATGCTGCGCACGGCAGCCGGGTCGCGCAGCTCGGAGTCCGCGCGCCCGGTGGCGCGCGCGAGCGTGGCGTCGAGGCCGGGGCGCAGGACGACGTACGCGAGGTCCCAGCCCTCCCGTGCGGCCGCCGCCCGGAACGGGGGCAGGAACCACGGGCCGACGACGCCGTCGAGGACGACGTCGTAGCCGCCGCGCGCGTAGGCGCTCGTCGCCGCGACGACCGCCTCGGCGACGACCTCGTTCTGCCGTTGCGACCCGGCGAGGTAAGGCGGCACGAACCCGGTGCTGATCGACCGGTAGAACGTGTCGGTGGTGAGGGTCACGGTGGGGCGGTCCGTCGCGGCGCCGAGGAGCGCGGCCACGGTCGTCTTCCCGGCGCCCGGTGGCCCGGTCAGGATGGTCACGGTCACGTCACGACCCTAGCCGGGCGTGCGAGCGCGGACCCGTCCTTTCTCGCGGCGGCGCCGCTCAGGCGTCCGCGAGCTCGCGGGCGCGGCGCAGCACGTCGTCGAGCATGGCCGGAGTGAGCCGGCCGGTGAACGTGTTCTGCTGCGAGACGTGGAAGCAGCCCAGCACGGTGATCGTGGGCGCGTCGCTCCCGACCGCGTCGGCGGACCGGGTGAGCGTCACCTCGGCGCCGTGGGCGAACCGCGGCCGCGGCCGTGGCACGTCCCAGCCCTGCTCGGCGAGCGTCGTGAGCAGCGCCTGCCAGCCGATGCCGCCCAGCGCGACGGCGACGCGCACGCCCGAGCCCACGAGCTCGACCTCCCGTGCCAGGTACGGCGCGCAGCGACGCCGCTCCTCGGGGGTGGGCTTGTTCGCGGGCGGCGCGCAGCGGACGGGGGCGGTGACGCGGATGTCGCGCAGCCGCAGGCCGTCGTCCGCCGCGACCGACGTCGCCTGGTTGGCGAACCCGGTGCGGTGCATCGCGGCGAAGAGGAAGTCGCCGCTGCGGTCGCCGGTGAACATGCGGCCCGTGCGGTTGGCGCCGTGCGCCGCGGGGGCGAGCCCCACGACCACGACCCGCGCGGCCGGGTCCCCGAAGCCCGGGACGGGGCGGCCCCAGTAGCGCTCGTCGCGGAACGCGGCACGCCGCTCGCGGGCGACCTCCTCGCGCCACGCGACGAGGCGCGGGCACGCGCGGCACTCCACCAGGTGCGCGTCGAGCGCCGCCAGCGTCGGCGCGGTGCGCGCGGCGGTCGGGTAGTCGGGGGAGTCGGGCGGCGGGACGGCGTCGGGCACCGGTCCATGGTGGCGCACGACGGCGCTCGACGGCGCTCGACGGCGCTCGACGGCGTACGACGGCCCGCCGTCCCGGGGCCGGGAGGGCGGGCCGTGGGGTCGCCGCGGGGGCGGCGAGGCGGGTCAGACCGCCGGGTTGAGGCGGCCGCGGGCCGGGGCGGCGGTGGCGGCGGGGACGGTCGCGGTGGCGACGGCGGGCTCGCTGGCGAGACGTCGCACCGACCAGCCGAGGAGGCCGAACAGGACGCCGAGGCCCATGACCAGGGCGCTCACGCCGTAGGCGACGACCGACGTGAACAGCGAGGCCCGCAGGAACGAGGCGTTCATCGCGGTGGCGCGCAGCGGGTCGTCCTGCTCGAGCTGGGCGTAGGTCTGGCCGCCCGTGGCCTCGAGCGCGTGCTTGTCGATGACCTGCGCCTGGGCGTACGCGGTGAGCGGACCGTCCACCGTGGCTCCGCCGAGGAACGCCGCGTCCTCGGAGACGGTGATGTCCTGGGCGGCGAGCTGCGTGCTCACGGTGGCCCACGTGGCGGCTCCGGCACCGATCATCAGGATGCCGGCGATCAGCGCGACGAGGCCGACGATGCGAACCGGTCGCTGGGTGGTGCGGGTGGTGGTCATGGTCCCCTCCGGGTCCGGGTCGCAGGGTGTGCGGCCGGTCTGGACTGCGCCGGGTCTGGCGCTGCCTCTATGGTAAGACCACAAGGCCTGACCTGCGTCGACGATTCTTGTGAATTCCTTCACAAAGTAATCCAGGCGCTCGTCCGTGCATGTCCCGCGACCGGAGGTTCGCCTGCGGTCGCGGGTGGGCGCCGCTCGTGGTGGTCTGGACGACGGCCGGGCGGAACGGGGCCGGCCGGCATCGAAGGGGGAGCAGCATGAGCGAGAGCTCGGGTCTGGGCGGACTGTTCGACAAGGCCAAGGAGAAGGTCAAGGAGCTCGCCACGGACGAGAACATCGACAAGGCCGCGGAGCAGGTCAAGAACGCGACGCCGGACAAGGTCGACGGCTACGTCGACAAGGCGGCCGCAGAGGCCAAGAAGCGCAACGACGACGGCCCCACCGCGGGGCCCGGCACCGGGCCTGGCACCCGTCCCGGCACCGGGACCGGCGGCGGGACCGGGAGCGTCCCGGGCGCCTGACCGGGTCGGGTGCGCCCGCCCGACGGCGCGGGGGCGCCGGCCGGGCCCGCACGGATGAGTACGATCGTGGGGCGTCACCGACGGTGGCGCCCCCGACCGTGCCCGGTGCCCCGGCGCCGGGCGGTCCCACCCAGGCGCAGCCGGTGCCCGGCCGGCGCCCACGACCCGCAAGGAGCAGCACGTGTCCGACGTCGCCTCGCCGATGCCACCGAACCCCGACGACGCCACTCAGGACACGGTGACGGTGCAGACGCCGACGACGGGCACCGAGCTCTTCGCGGACCGCAAGGACGTCGTCGTGATGCGCGTCGACGGCGAGCTGCTGGACCTCTCGCGCGACCTCGCGCCCGGCACCGTCGTCGAGCCGGTGACCATCGGCTCGCCCGACGGCCTCGCGGTGCTGCGCCACAGCGCCGCGCACGTGCTGGCCCAGGCGGTGCAGCAGGTCAACCCGGACGCGAAGCTCGGTATCGGGCCGCCCGTCACCGACGGCTTCTACTACGACTTCGACGTCGCCACGCCCTTCACGCCGGAGGACCTCAAGGCGCTCGACAAGGCCATGGCGCGCATCATCAAGGAGGGGCAGACCTTCCGCCGTCGCGTCGTCACGGAGGACGAGGCGCGCGCCGAGCTGGCCGACGAGCCCTACAAGCTGGAGCTCATCGGGCTCAAGGGCGGCTCGTCGGACGAGGACGGGTCGTCGGTCGAGGTCGGCGGCGGCGAGCTGACGATCTACGACAACGTCCGCGGCGCCGGCCGCGAGAGCGAGACCGTGGTCTGGAAGGACCTGTGCCGCGGGCCGCACCTGCCCAGCACGAGGCTCATCGGCAACGGCGTGCAGCTCATGCGCAACGCCGCGGCGTACTGGCGCGGCAGCGAGAAGAACCCCATGCTGCAGCGGGTCTACGGCACCGCCTGGCCCAGCAAGGACGAGCTCAAGGCGTACCTGGAGCGCCTGGCCGAGGCCGAGCGCCGCGACCACCGCCGCATCGGCTCCGAGATGGACCTCTTCTCGTTCCACGACGAGGTCGGCTCGGGCCTGCCGCTGTTCCACCCCAAGGGCGGCGTGATCAAGCGGGTCATGGAGGACTACGTCCGCCAGCGCCACATCGAGGAGGGCTTCTCCTACGTCGGCACGCCGCACATCACCAAGGAAGAGCTCTTCTACACCTCGGGCCACCTGCCCTACTACGGCGACACGATGTTCCCGCCGCTCGACCTGGAGGACGTCGGCGACCACGGCCGCTACCGCCTCAAGGCGATGAACTGCCCGATGCACAACCTCATCTTCTCGAGCCGCGGGCGCTCCTACCGCGAGCTGCCGATCCGCCTCTTCGAGTTCGGGTCCGTGTACCGGTACGAGAAGTCGGGCGTGGTGCAGGGCCTGACGCGCGTGCGCGGCCTGACCCAGGACGACTCGCACTCCTACGTCACGCCCGAGCAGGCCCCCGCCGAGGTCAAGCACCTCCTGGACTTCATGCTGTCCGTGCTGCGCGACTTCGGCCTGGACGACTTCTACCTCGAGCTCTCCACGCGCGACGACAAGAAGAAGGACAAGTTCGTCGGCACCGACGAGGACTGGGCCAAGGCCACGGCCGTGCTCGAGGAGGTCGCGGTCGCCTCGGGCCTCGAGCTCGTCGCCGACCCGGGCGGCGCGGCCTTCTACGGTCCCAAGATCTCCGTCCAGGCCAAGGACGCGATCGGCCGTACCTGGCAGATGGGCACGGTGCAGTACGACTTCAACCAGCCCAAGGGATTCGGCCTGGAGTACACCGCGGCGGACGGCTCCAAGCAGCAGCCGGTGATGATCCACTCGGCGAAGTTCGGCTCGATCGAGCGGTTCATGGGCGTGCTCATCGAGCACTACGCGGGCGCGTTCCCGGCCTGGCTCGCGCCCGTCCAGGTGCTCGCCGTGCCCGTCGCCGAGGCGTTCGACGACTACCTCAAGGACGTCGTCGCCCAGCTCACGGCCCGGGGGATCCGCGCCCAGGTCGACCTGTCCGACGACCGCTTCGGCAAGAAGATCCGCAACGCCGCCAAGGAGAAGGCGCCGTTCGTCCTCATCGCCGGCGGCGAGGACGTCGAGGCCGGGGCCGTGTCGTTCCGGTTCCGCGACGGCACCCAGGAGAACGGGGTGCCCGTCGCCGACGCGATCGAGCGCATCGTGGCGGCCGTGCGCGACCGCGCCCAGGTCTGAGCGGGGCGCGCATGACCGGCCACGAGGAGGAGCACCACGAGGGGCAGCGCCCGACGACGGCCTCGGCGGGCGACTTCGGCCCGCGCGAGGACGGGCTGCAGCGCCTGTGGACGCCGCACCGCATGGTCTACATCGGGGGGCAGGACAAGCCCGCCGACGGGTCGGTGGCGCGGTGCCCGTTCTGCCGGATCCCGGCGGGCGACGACGAGGCCGGCCTCGTCGT
>NZ_JBHVBO010000252.1:0-4813 GCF_042668085.1 Isoptericola sp. NPDC057391
CGTCCGGGCTTCTCTATCTCGCGGGTTCGCCTTCTCTACATCGGCGGGGCCGTCAGCCGGCGAAGGGGTTCGTCGTCACCTGGTAGGGCGGCGTCGCGG
This sequence comes from Isoptericola sp. NPDC057391, assembly GCF_042668085.1. NCBI lineage: Bacteria > Bacillati > Actinomycetota > Actinomycetes > Micrococcales > Promicromonosporaceae > Isoptericola > Isoptericola sp. NPDC057391. Next base: position 100 of record NZ_JBHVBO010000252.1, read on the forward strand.
GGCCATCGCCGAACTCGCTCTCGACGAAGAGGATGCGGCCGCGCAGCTCCTTGGCCGTGGTGAAGACCTTCGACGGGTCGGTGGCCCGCTCGCCCACGAAGCGGGCCCGCGCGCCGTCGGCCGACAGGCGCAGCGTGGCGAGCGCGTGGTCGAAGTTGCGGACCACCGTGAGGCGGTTGCCCTGGCGCACGAGGCCGTCGGCGTTCACCAGGTCCGCGGCGCCGGTGTCGATCGCGTCGACCGAGCCGTCGAACCCGAACCGCCACAGGTCGCCCGTGTTGCCCTGCGCGACGACGAAGGCGCTGCGGTCGGCGGACAGCACGATGCCGCCCAGGTTGAAGCCCTCCTGGCGCTCGATCGTGCCGGTGGCGTCGGCCCAGACCTCGGCCTCCCAGCCGTCGGCCCCCTGCGCGACCCGGTAGATGCGGGGGTCGTTCGAGTCGGTGAAGTACGCGGCGCCGTCGGGCCCGATCGCGACGTCGTTGAGGAACGCCTCGTCGGCGGGCACGCGCAGCGCGGCGAGCAGCTCGCCCTCGGGGGAGTACACCCACAGGTCGGGCCGGTCGCCCGTGAGGCCGTTGGGCCCGCCGGCGACGTAGACGTTGCCGTCGCCGTCCACGGTGATGCCGCGCGCGGTGGTCCGGCCGTCGGCGCCCGCGGGGAGCCACTCCTCCGTCTGCCCGTCCCGGACGTCGCCGCGGTGGATCTCGCCGCCGGTGACCTCGCTCACGTAGAAGGCGCCGCGGCGCTGGTCGGCGCCGATGCCCTCGAACCGGCTGCTCTCCGGGTCGCCGGTGAGGGCGTACGACGCGGGACGGCCGTGCCCGTTCCCGTCGTCGTGGTGGGCGAGTGCCGGCGGGGCCCCCACGAGGCCGAGGCCACCCAGGGCCGCGGCGGCGGTGATCGTGGCGACGAGTCGCTTGGTCATCGAGCTCTCCTGACGTCCGTGCGCGAGCCGTGTCTCGGCTCCGGCGTCCAGCGTGCGGCGCGGGGTGCGCGCCGGGCATCGGACGGCCGGGGCGGGGAAGCTCATCCGAACGGATGAGGGCCGGGGCGGCGGGAGCGCGGCCCGCCCCGTGGACACCGTCTCGCGGCGTGAGACGGTGTCTCGGGAACGTCTAGGCTGCGATGGTCGTGCGTGTGCCGTGCCGCCCTTCGGGCCCCGCGGGCGCGCTCCCCAGAACTCGGGAGGAGCCCCCATGGAAGACCGTCTGCAGCCTGTGTTCGCCGAGGTGCTGCGTCGCAACCCCGGCGAGGTGGAGTTCCACCAGGCGGTACGCGAGGTCTTCGAGTCGCTCGGCCCGGTGCTGCGCAAGAACCCGCAGTACGTCGAGGCCGCCGTCCTCGAGCGCATCTGCGAGCCCGAGCGGCAGATCATCTTCCGCGTGCCGTGGGTCGACGACACGGGCCGCGTGCGCATCAACCGCGGCTTCCGCGTCGAGTACAACTCGGCGCTCGGCCCGTACAAGGGCGGCCTGCGCTTCCACCCCTCGGTGTACCTGGGGATCGTGAAGTTCCTCGGCTTCGAGCAGATCTTCAAGAACGCCCTCACCGGCCTGCCGATCGGCGGCGGCAAGGGTGGCTCCGACTTCGACCCCCGCGGCCGCTCCGACGGCGAGGTCATGCGGTTCTGCCAGTCGTTCATGACCGAGCTGTACCGCCACATCGGCGAGTACACGGACGTGCCCGCCGGCGACATCGGCGTGGGCGCCCGCGAGGTCGGCTACCTGTTCGGCCAGTACAAGCGGATCACCAACCGCTACGAGTCGGGCGTCCTCACCGGCAAGGGCCTCACCTGGGGCGGTTCGCTGGTGCGCCGCGAGGCGACGGGCTACGGCGCCGTGCTCTTCGCGCAGAGCATGCTCGGCACGAAGGGCGAGAGCCTCGACGGCCGCCGCGTCTCGGTGTCCGGCTCGGGCAACGTCGCCATCTACGCGGCCGAGAAGGCGCAGCAGCTCGGCGGCCGAGTCATCACGTTCTCCGACTCGTCGGGCTACGTCGTCGACGAGGCGGGCATCGACCTCGACCTGCTCAAGGAGGTCAAGGAGGTCCGGCGCGGCCGCGTGTCCGACTACGTCGACCGGCGCCCCGGCGCCCGCCTGGTGTCCGACGGCAGCATCTGGGACGTCCCGACGGACGTCGCGCTGCCCTGCGCCACCCAGAACGAGCTCTCCGAGGCAGACGCCAAGCAGCTCGTCGCGAACGGCGTGCACGCGGTCGCGGAGGGCGCCAACATGCCGACCACCCCGGAGGCCGTCGCGCTCCTGCGCGACGCCGGCGTGCTGTTCGGGCCGGGCAAGGCCGCGAACGCGGGCGGCGTGGCGACGTCGGCGCTGGAGATGCAGCAGAACGCGTCGCGCGACTCGTGGAGCTTCGACTACACCGAGTCCCGCCTCGCCGAGATCATGACCGGCATCCACGACAACTGCCTCGCCACGGCCGAGGAGTACGAGGCCCCCGGCGATTACGTCGTCGGCGCCAACGTGGCCGGCTTCACCAAGGTCGCCGACGCGATGATCGCCTTCGGCGTCATCTGAGGTCCTCCCCGCAGGACGAACGACGACGGCGCGGCCCCCGGGCGGGGTCGCGCCGTCGTCGTGAGCGGGGCTGGTGGCCGGTGCGGCCGCGCCCCGGGGTCGTCAGACCTCGGTGTTCTCCGACGAGATCATCCAGGCCTGCTTCTCGAGGTCGGTGATGATCTCGTGCAGCAGGTCGGCGGTCGTCGGGTCCTCGGCGTCGACGTCGTCGTGCACCTCACGGGCGACCTCGACGGTCTGCGCGACGCGCTCGACGATCGCGTCGACCGTGTCCTCCACCGACACGAGGCCGGCGGGGTAGGGCGACAGGTCGGTGGTGGTGGCGACGGTCTCGGTGCGGCCGTCGGGCACGGCCTGCAGGGCGCGGAGCCGCTCGGCGACGGTGTCGCTGTGCTCCCGTGCGACGTCGACCAGCTCGTCGAGCTGCAGGTGCAGGTCGCGGAAGCCGCGGCCGGTGACGTTCCAGTGCGCCTGCTTGCCCTGGACGTGCAGGTCGACCAGCGCGACGAGCACGCGCTGCAGGTGGGTGCGGAGCTTGTCGGACGCCTCGGCGCGGGGGGTGTTGCGCTTCATCGTGGGAGTGGTCATGGGTGTGAACCTCGCTTCCGTTGACGATCGCTCGCTTGAACCATTCCAGGTTAAGGAGCCTTCCCGGCGACCGCCAGCAAGGCCAGGCGAGCCTTCGTCGAGGCGGGCCCGGGTCGCGGGAGGTCAGCGACCGCCGGTCACGAGGTCGAGCACCGCCGTCGTGAACGACCGGGCGAGGGTCGGCGCATGGTCCGCGCCCGCGATCGACCACAGCTCGACCGTGGCGCCGCCCGCGCACCCGGCCCACGTCGTCACGGTGGTCTCGGGGCCGGGGACCGCGCTGTCGAGGTCCCGCCGGACGGGAGCGGTGGTGGGCGCCGCGCATTCGTCGAGACGCGCCCACGCGGCGGCCGACTCCGCCGCCGCCGGATAGGCGTGCCCGTCGCGGAGACCACCGCCCGCGAGGATCACGGGATCGGCGGTGCCGTGCGCCTGCACCACGCTCACCGGGCGGGACGGCCGGCAGGCGCCGTCGTCCGCCGGCATCGCGCCGGCGAGGGACACCGCGACGGACACGAGGTCCGCGTGGTCGCACGCCGTGCGGTAGGCCATGAAGCCGCCGTTGGAGTACCCGACCACCGCGACGCGGTCGGGGTCCACGGCGTACGTGGCCGCCAGCGTGCGGATCACCTGCGCGAGGTAGGCGGAGTCGTCCACGCCCCCGCGGTCGACGCCGCAGCAGGCGTCGCTCGCGTTCCAGAACCGGCGTCCGTCGGGACCCTCGGTGCCCTGGGGGAGGGCGTAGAGCACGCCCCGCGCGAGGGCGTCGGCACGCAGGCCGAGCAGGGCGTCGACGCGCGCGGCGTCGGAGCCGAAGCCGTGCAGGACGACGAGCAGGGGCGCGGGGCGCGTGGCGTCGTACCCGGGTGGCACGTGGACCTCGACGGGCCGGCCTGCGACGTCGACCGCGCCGACCGTGCCGGCCGCCAGGGGCTCGGCGGCCGCGAGCACCAGCGGCTGCTCGTCGGCCTGCGGCGGCCCGGCGGAGCCGCACGCCGCCAGGAGCAGCGTGACCAGCGCGACGAGGGTCGCCAGGATCGGGCGGTGCGCCGGCATGCCGTCGATTGTCGCGTGCGGGCGGCGCCCGGCATAGGCTGAAATCGGTGCGGAGGTGGTGCTCCGATGACGTGGCAGCTGGCGCTCGTGACGGCGTCGTTCGCGCTGGTCGCGACGGTCGCCGCCCGCTCGTGGCTGCGCTCGGACGCCCACCGCGATGCCGCCGCCCGCCGGGCGCACCGTCGTCGTGCCCCCGCCGCCGACCCGCTCCTGACACTCACCGTCCAGGTGCGCCTGGGGGAGCTGGCTCGCGAGCTGCGGGCCATCGACGACGACCCGCAGGTCTACGCCCGCGCCCACCACGCCCGCGCGGCGCAGGGCGCCTACGACGCCCTGCTGCGCGAGGCGTGCCGCCTCGCCGGGCTGAGCGTCGTCGACCTGCCGATGCGCGCCGGCGAGCGCGCCGAGTCCGCCGAGCGGCTCCGCGAGGAGCTGGAGCTCAGCGCCCGCGGCTGGTCCTGGTAGCTGCCGAGATAGAGAAGGGGAATCCGCGAGATAGAGAAGCCCGGACAGGACCGCAGCAGCTGCGGTCC
>NZ_JBHVBO010000253.1:0-4717 GCF_042668085.1 Isoptericola sp. NPDC057391
GCCGTCACCCCAGGGGGGTGGCGGCCCTCTCGCCGTGCCCGCGCCCGTTCCCTTGCGGAGTGAGTGCTCACTCATTTAACCTGGCGCGGTGACTCCCTCCCCGCCGAGCGGCCGCGCAGCCCCCATGACCCCCGACGATCGCCGTGCGGCCATCGCCCGCGCCGTGATGCCCCTCGTCGGGGAGTACGGCGTCGACGTGACCAGCCGGGAGCTCGCCGACGCCGCGGGCGTCGCCGAGGGCACCCTGTTCCGCGCCTTCGGCGACAAGCTCACGCTCGTGGGCGCCGTCGCCGTCGAAGGGCTCCAGCGTGCCTCCGGCCCCGAGGAGACCCGCGCGGAGCTGGCGGCGATCGACCGCGCGCTGCCGCTCGAGGACCGGCTGGAGCGGGTCATCGAGCTCGGCCGGCAGCGCATGGCCGACGTCATGCGCTGGATGGGCGTGCTGCGGGCGCTGCACCACCGCACCGGCGCCCGTGACCACGTGCAGCCCGAGCACCTGCGGGAGTTCCGCGAGCAGCTCGCCGAGCAGCGGCAGCAGCAGCGCGACGCCACGGTCGCCGGCCTGATCTCCGTGCTCGAGCCGGACGAGCACCGGCTGCGCGTGCCCATGGAGGTCGCGGTGGCGCTGGTCGAGGCGAGCATCGCCGGCACGCACGCCCGCGTGGACCACCTCCTCCCGGCGCCCTCGCCCCGGGTCGTCGCCGATGCGCTCGTGCACGGCATCGCCGAGGATCGGGGAGAAAAGCGCGTGCCCGGGGCCACCGGATCGATGAACACTGCGCCGGAGAACCCTGCGCCCGAGAACCCTCGCGGGGCAGCGCCCCGTCACCCCCACCCCCAGGAGCCCTGATGCTCGTCTCCCTGGCGCGGACCTATCTGCGCCCGTACGCCGGCGCCGTCGGCCTGCTGCTGGTGCTCCAGCTGCTCGCGACGCTCGCCTCCCTCTACCTGCCGTCCCTCAACGCGGACATCGTCGACAACGGCGTGACGACCGGGGACACGGCCTACATCATGCGCGTGGGCGGGTGGATGCTCGCCGTGAGCCTCCTCCAGGTCGCGTGCGCGATCGGGGCGGTGTTCCTGGGCGCGCGGACCGCCACGGCGCTCGGGCGCGACGTGCGCCGCGACCTGTTCGACGCCGTGCAGGGCTTCTCCGCCCGCGAGCTCGGCCAGTTCGGCGCCCCGTCGCTCATCACCCGCACGACCAACGACGTGCAGCAGGTGATGATGGTCGTGCTCATGACGTTCACCATCGTGGTGATGGCGCCGATCATGCTGGTCGGCGGCGTCATCATGGCGCTGCAGGAGGACGTCGAGCTGTCGGCTCTCCTCCTCGTGGTCGTGCCCGTGCTCGGCATCGCCGTCGGCCTGCTGATGTGGCGGATGGTGCCGTACTTCAAGGCGATGCAGAAGCGGATCGACGCGATCAACGGCGTGCTCCGCGAGCAGATCACGGGCCTGCGGGTGGTGCGGGCCTTCGTCCGCGAGCGCCGCGAGCTGGAGCGGTTCGGCGCCACCAACGAGGCGCTGTACGACACGTCGCTCAACGCCGGCAAGCTCATGGCGCTGGCGTTCCCGATGGTCATGCTCATCATGAACGCGTCCAGCGTCGCGGTGCTCTGGTTCGGGGCGCAGCGCATCGACAACGGGCAGATGCAGGTGGGCGCGCTCATGGCGTTCCTCAGCTACATCATGTACATCCTCATGGCCGTCATGATGTCGACGATGATGGTGATGATGGTGCCGCGCGCCTCGGTGGCGGCGGGCCGCATCACCGAGGTCCTCGAGACCGAGACGTCCGTGACGGAGCCGGCGGCGCCGGTGAGCCTCTCCGTCCTCGCCGACGGCCGGGGGCCGCGCGGCGAGGTGCGGTTCGAGGGCGTCGAGTTCCGGTACCCGGGCGCCGACGAGCCGGTGCTGCACGACCTGAGCTTCACCGCGTCGCCCGGGCGGGTGACGGCGATCATCGGGTCCACCGGTGCGGGCAAGACGACGCTGCTCAACCTCGTGCCGCGGCTCTTCGACGCCACCGACGGGCGCGTGCTCCTGGACGGGGTGGACGTGCGCGACCTGGCGACGGGCGACCTCGGCTCCCAGCTCGGCCTGGTGCCGCAGAAGGCGTTCCTGTTCAGCGGCACGGTCGCGGACAACCTGCGCTACGGCAAGGCCGACGCCACCGAGGACGAGATGTGGGCCGCGCTGGAGATCGCGCAGGCGCGGGACTTCGTCGAGGCGCTGCCCGAGGGCCTCGAGGCGCCGGTGGCGCAGGGCGGCACGACGTTCTCCGGCGGGCAGCGGCAGCGGCTCGCGATCGCGCGCGCCGTCGTCCGGCGCCCGCGCGTGTACCTGTTCGACGACTCGTTCTCGGCCCTCGACTACAGCACGGACGCGCGGCTGCGGGCCGCCCTGCGGCCGCGCACGCAGGACGCGACCGTCCTCGTCGTCGCGCAGCGCGTGGCGACCATCCGCGACGCCGACCAGATCCTCGTGCTGGACCACGGCCGCATCGTCGGGCGTGGCACGCACGCCGAGCTGTTGGCGGACAACGAGACCTACCAGGAGATCGTCTCCTCCCAGATGTCCCTCGAGGAGGCGGCATGAGCACCGAGAAGAGCGCCGAGAACGGCACCGGGCGCAAGGTGCCGGCGGCCGGCGGACCCCGGGGCGGCGGCGGCCACGGCCCGATGGGCGGCATGGGCGGGGCGCCGGGCGCCAAGGCGATGGACTTCCGCGGGTCGCTCGTGCGGTTCGCCCGGGTCATGCGCCCCGAGCGGGCGCGCGTCGTCCTGCTGACCCTGTGCGGCATCGTCTCGGTGGCGCTCACCGTGGCCGGCCCGAAGATCCTCGGCGAGGCGACCAACGTCATCTTCGCCGGGGTGCTCGGCAAGACCCTGGGCGCCTCGGTGCCCGCCGGGACGCCCGTCGACCAGGTGGTCGAGGGGCTGAGGGCGTCCGGGGACACCACCCAGGCCGACATGCTGGCCTCGATGCAGGGCGTCGTGGTCGGGCAGGGCGTGGACTTCGCGCGCCTCGCGCAGATCCTGATGTGGGTGCTCGCGATCTACCTGGGGGCTTTCCTCTTCGGGTGGTTGCAGGCGCGGATCATGACGATCGCGGTGCAGAACACGATGCGCCGGCTGCGGGACGACGTCGAGGCCAAGCTGCACCGCATCCCGCTGAGCTACGTGGACAGGCAGGCCAAGGGCGAGATCCTCTCGCGCGTCACCAACGACATCGACAACGTCGCGCAGACGACCACCCAGACGCTCGCGCAGCTCGTGACCTCCGTGCTGACGGTGGTCGGCGTGCTCGGGATGATGTTCTGGATCTCGTGGGTGCTGGCGCTCGTCGCTCTCGTGACCGTGCCGCTGTCCGTGGTGCTGACCATGCAGATCGCGAAGCGGTCGCAGCCGCAGTTCGTGGCGCAGTGGGCGGCCACCGGGCGGCTCAACGCGCACGTCGAGGAGATGTTCACCGGGCACTCGCTGGTGAAGGTCTACGGGCGCCAGGAGGCGGCGGCCCAGAAGTTCGGCACGGAGAACGACGCGCTCTACGACGCGTCGCGGAGGTCGCAGTTCATCTCCGGCACCATGCAGCCGTCGATGGGCTTCCTCGCGAACCTCAACTACGTGATCGTGGCCGTGATCGGCGGGCTGCGCGTGGCCTCGGGCCAGCTGTCCCTGGGCGACGTGCAGGCGTTCATCCAGTACTCGCGGCAGTTCACGCAGCCGCTCACGCAGATCGCGTCGATGATGAACCTGCTGCAGTCCGGCGTCGCGTCGGCCGAGCGGGTGTTCGAGCTGCTCGACGCCCCCGAGCAGGAGCCGGACCCGGCGGACCCCCGCCGCCTGGACCACGTCCAGGGGCGGGTCGCGTTCGAGGACGTCTCGTTCTCCTACGACCCCGAGACGCCGCTCATCGAGCACCTCGACCTCGTCGCGGAGCCGGGCCAGACGATCGCGATCGTCGGGCCGACGGGCGCCGGCAAGACGACGCTGGTCAACCTGCTCATGCGCTTCTACGAGGTGAACGAGGGCCGGATCACGCTCGACGGCGTGGACAGCCGGGACCTGACGAGGGACGACCTGCGCTCGCGGATCGGCATGGTGCTGCAGGACACGTGGCTGTTCAAGGGCACCATCGAGGAGAACCTGCGGTACGGGGTGCGCGACGGCGCCACGGTCGGGGAGGCGGAGTTCCTCGCCGCGACCGAGGCCACGCACGTGGACCCGTTCGTGCGCACGCTGCCCGACGGGTATGCGACGCTGCTCGACGACGAGGCGACCTCGCTGTCGGCGGGGGAGAAGCAGCTGCTGACCATCGCGCGCGCGTTCCTCGCCGACCCGGAGATCCTCGTGCTCGACGAGGCGACCAGCTCGGTCGACACCCGCACCGAGGTGCTCGTGCAGCAGGCGATGAACGCGCTGCGGGCGAACCGCACGTCGTTCGTCATCGCGCACCGCCTGTCGACCATCCGCGACGCGGACACCATCGTCGTGATGGAGCACGGGCAGATCGTGGAGCAGGGCGACCACGACACGCTGCTCGCCGCGGGCGGGGCCTACGCGCGGCTGTACGAGTCGCAGTTCAGCGCCCCCGCGGTGGACGAGGAGGAGGTGGTCGCCGGGCCGGCCGGCGTCTGACCTGCCCCGGCGAGCTCCGCATCGAGCGTGCTGAATTGATCCTCAAACGGCCGGTTTGAGGATCAATTCAGCAC
>NZ_JBHVBO010000254.1:0-4624 GCF_042668085.1 Isoptericola sp. NPDC057391
CTGCCGCCGTGAGCGCAGGGTGCCGCGCCCGGAGTCAGACGGCGACGGGGACGACGTCGTCGACGGGCCGAGCGTCCGCCGCCCGCCGCGCGACCCACGCCGCGCCGGTGCCGGCGACGACGAAGATCGCGCCCAGCGCAAGCCAGCCGGGCGTGCCGAAGCGGACGGGCAGCGCGGTGACGACGACGGGCGCGGCCATGCCGGCGAGCGCGTAGCCGGTCTGCGACAGGCCCTGGTAGGCGCCGGCCTGACGCGGGTCGGCCAGCTCGAAGGCCATGCCCCAGCCGCCGGCCTCGGACAGCACCTCGCCGAGGGAGTGCGCGGCGGCGGCGAGCACCAGCAGCGCGGTCGCCGCGACGAGGCTGCCGTACCCCGCCACCGCGTACAGCACGCAGGCGGCCGCCAGCAGCACGGAGCCCCGGCGCACGGCCCGCCCGGCGCCGCGCACGTCGTGGGTGCCGCGCGACGCCCGCACCTGCAGCAGCGCCACCATCACGGTGTTGACCACCAGCAGCGCGGAGACGACGGCGGTGGGGGCGTCGGTCGTCGCGACCCACAGCGGCACGCCCACGGTCATGACCCCGAACTGCATCGCGACGACGGCGTTCAGCGCGACGCTCGCCACGTACGTGCGGTCGCGCCACGGGCGACGGGCGGGGGCCTCGTCGTCGACGTCGGCACCGGACGACGCGGCCTGGACGCCCGCCGTCGACGACGCGTCCGCGAGCATCCGCTCGGCCAGCTCCGGCACGCGGCGCGGCAGCACGAGCAGCGGCACGACGGCGGCGAGGAGCAGCACCGCCGTCGCGACCATGGCCGTGCGGTACGCGGCGGCCGTGTCGAGCAGCAGGGCCACCGCGGCGGCGAGCGTGCCCAGCCCGATGAACACGTTCATCACGACGCGCAGTCGCGCCCGGACCTCGACCCGCTCGGGCCCGGTGAACCAGCGCGCGAGGAGCGCCTGGCGCGCGGTGGAGTGCACCCCGCGCGCCCCGACGGCGACGACGGCCGCCAGGGTGAAGCTCACCGCGTCGGCCGTGAACGAGTACGCGGCGAGGGCCACTGCCTGCGCCGCGACGCCACAGACCTGGACGCGGTGCGCGCCCACGCGGTCCGACCAGCGTCCGGCGAGGAACGCGCCGAGCACGCCGGCGCCGCCCGCGATCCCCAGCCCGAGGCCGACCGTCCCGGCGGAGAGTCCCACCACCCGTGTGAAGTACAGGACGGACACGGCGTAGAACACGCCGTTCGACGTGGCGAGGGCCATGGTCGAGACGGTGAGGGCGCGCGCCACGGGGTCCCGTGGCAGGAGGGTCTGGATCACGGCACCAGTAGGCGCCCGTTCGTCCGACGCGCGAACGGATGTAGCGCTGCGCTACATCTATGCTCAACCCGTGGGATGGATGCACTACGAGCTGGCCGGGATGGACCTCGCCGACGTGCGGTTCGCCGTCTCCCCGTTGAACGAGCTGGTGCTGTCGCTGCGGGCGTGGCGGGACCCGGGCCGCTTCCCCGTGCACCTGCCGTGGCTACGCCGCGTCCAGGAGGCCCGCGCCACGCTCGACGGAGACATGCTGCTCGCGCTGACGAACGCGTCCATGTGGACGCCGGACTTCCTCACGCCGCGTCCCCGCAGCCCGCTCACGCGCCTCGACGACGAGCTCGCCGCGGTGGCCGCGGTCGACGACGCCGTCGTGGCGCAGGACCTCGACGAGGTGCACCCGGCCGGGCTGCCCGCTCCGCTGCGCGGGCCGGTCCCGGCGTTGCGGCGGAGGATCCTCGACGCGCTCACCGACTACTGGGACGCGTGCTTCACGCCGGACTGGCCACGGATGCGCACGGTGCTCCAGGCCGACGTCGTGCACCGCGGCACGGTGATCTCCGCCCGTGGGGCGGGCGCGATGTTCGCCGACCTCGCCGACCGGGTGTCCTTCGCCGACGGCGTGGTGAGCGTCCGTTCCACGACCAACACGCTGACGCGCTGGCGCTCCACGGCGGGCGAGGGGCTCACGCTGGTCCCGACGCTGTTCACCCGTGGGGCGTCGTGCCCGATCTCGCCCGACGAGCCGCCGATGATCATGTACGGCGCGCGCGGCACGGGCACGCTCTGGCAGCCCGAGCGGCAGGTGGCGGACGACGCCCTCGTCGCCGTGCTGGGCCGCGCGCGGGCGGGCCTCCTCACCGCGCTGGAGCAGCCGGCGTCGTCCACCGAGCTGGCGCGCCGCCTCGACGTCACGACCAGCGCCGTCAACCAGCACCTGCGCGTGCTGCGCGACGCCGGGCTGCTGACGTCCGCCCGCGCCGGCCGGTCCGTGCTGTACCTGCGCTCGGAGGTGGGCGACGCGCTCGTGGGCCCGGTCCGCCAGTGAGCGGTCAGCCCGCGATGCGCGCCAGGTGCGCGTCGAGCACGTCGAGCGCCCAGCCGGCGTCGCCGTCGGGCTCCTGCCGCACGACGTGCAGCGCGAGGCCGTCGACGAGGGCGTGCAGCTCGCGCACCTCGACGTCGGACGACCGGCGGCCGGTGCGGGCGGCGAGCGCCCGCGCGCACACGTCGCGGATGGCGTCCTGCGCGGCGCGGTGGCCCTCGCGCAGGGCGGGGTCGGTCATCGCGGCCGTGCCGAGCGCGAGGTAGGCCTCCATCTCGGTGCGCCGCTCGGCGTCGAGCGGCAGCAGCTGCGCGAGGACGGCGCGCGGCCACCCCTCGCCGCCCTCGACCGCGTCCACCCGCTCCTGCAGGCGTTCCAGGACGAGGGCGACGGCGCGCTCGCGCACGCTCGCGACGGTGGGGAAGGTGTAGCGCAGGGAGCTCTGCGGCAGGCCGGCCTCGGCGGCGACGTTGCGGACGGAGAGGGCCTCGAGGCCGTCGCGCACGAGGACGCGCCATGCGGCCTCGGACACCTGGCGGCGGCGTTCGTCGCGGTCGAGCTTCTGGGGCACCCGCCCATGTTCGCACAGTCGTGCGAAGTGTGCTAGAACTGTCTTCGCACGATCGTGCGAAGACCTCCCAGCAGATCCCGACCGAGAGGAAGTGGGAGCCGTGGACTGGCTGATCCTCATCGCCGCCGGCGTGATGGAGGCCGTGTGGGCGACCGCGCTGGCCGCGTCGCGCGGCTTCAAGCGACCGGTGCCGACGGCGGTGTTCGTCGTCGGCCTGGCCCTGAGCATGTGGGGCCTCGCGCACGCGATGCTCACCATCCCGGTGGGCACGGCCTACGCCGTGTGGGTGGGCATCGGCGCGGTGCTCACCGTGCTGGTCGCCATCGTGCGCGGCGACGAGCGGCTGACCGTCGCGCGCGCCCTGCTGCTGGTCGGCCTGGTCGGGTCGGTCGTCGGACTCAAGGTGGTGAGCTGACATGAGCGCGAAGAGCACGAAGAACGCGAACGGCCTGGCCTGGGCCGTCCTGCTGGCCAGCGCGGTGCTGGAGGCGGTGTGGGCCACGGCCCTCGACGCGAGCCACGGGTTCACGGTGCTCGGCGACACCATCGTGTTCGTCGTCGCCCTGGCGGCGAGCATGCTCGGCCTGGGCTACGCCGCGAAGCACATCCCGATCGGCACCGCCTACGCCATCTGGACCGGCGTCGGCGCCGCGCTCACGGTCGCCTGGGCGATGGTCACCGGCACGGAGACGGCGTCGCTGCTCAAGGCGCTGTTCCTCGTCGGCATCATCGGCTGCGCCATCGGCCTCAAGGTGGTCGGCCACGACGACGAGAGCGCGCCGGAGGGCGAGCTCAGCGCCGGTGGACCACCTGAGCCGCGGCCTGATCGCGCGGCATGAGGAGCACCTGGTCCACATTGACGTGCGCCGGGCGGGTGGCGATCCACGCCACCGTCTCGGCGACGTCCTCGGCCGTGAGCGGCTCGACCCCGGCGTAGACGGCGTCGGCCTTCTCCTGGTCGCCCTTGAAGCGGACCAGCGAGAAGTCGGTGTGCACCATGCCGGGGTCGATCTCGCTGACCCGCACCGGCTGGCCCAGCAGCTCGAGGCGAAGCACCCGCGTGAGCGCCGCCTCGGCGTGCTTGGCCGCGTTGTACCCGGCGCCGCCCTTGTACGGCTCGCGGCCGGCGATGGAGCCGATGGTGATGACCTGGCCGTCGCCGCTGGCGATCAGGCTCGGCAGCAGCGCCTTCGTGACGCGGACCGTGCCCAGCACGTTGATGTCGTACATGCGCTGCCAGTCGGCGAGGTCGGCGTCGGCCACCGACTCCGTCCCCAGCGCGCCGCCGGCGTTGTTGACGAGCAGGTCGCAACGACCGAGCCGCTCCTCGACGGCGGCGGCGAACGCCGCGACCGACGCGTCGTCCGTGACGTCGAGCGGGAGCGCGGTGCCGCCCGTCTCGGCGGCCACCTGCTCGAGCCGGTCCATCCGGCGGGCGCCGAGGACCACGTGGAAGCCCGCCGCCGCGAGGGCGCGGGCGCTGGCCGCGCCGATCCCGCTGCTGGCTCCGGTGACGACGGCGACGCGGGCGCTGCTCGGCATGGGTCCTCCTCGGGACGGTCGGGGATGCCGTCTCAGCGTAGGCGCCCCGCACCCCGCGCCCAGCGTTGTGGGTGGGATCGTGGCCCGGTACGCCACGAAAAAGGGCCCCGAAACCCACCAAAACCGCCGGGTGGTTGGGCGGGGT
>NZ_JBHVBO010000255.1:0-4618 GCF_042668085.1 Isoptericola sp. NPDC057391
GGGCCGGGGTCACCGGCCCGCCCGCGCGGCGGGGCGAGCGCCCCGCGGCGTCACGCGGCCTGCGCACCCTCGATGTACGAGACGGCGTCGCCGACCGTGGTGAGGTTCTTGACCTCGTCGTCGGGGATGCGGACGCCGAACTTGTCCTCGGCGTGGGTCACGATCGTCATCATCGACAGCGAGTCGATGTCGAGGTCGTCCGTGAACGACTTCTCCGACACGACCGCGTCCGTGGGCAGACCGGTCTCCTCGGCGACGATCTCGGCGAGGCCCTCGAGGATCTCCTGGGAGGTGTAAGCCATGGGGTGCGTCTCTCCTTGAAACGGGGTACCGGCCGTCCGGCACCGTGGGGTGTTGCGGTGCGATTGTCCCGCACCACGGGGGTCGGTCACGACCCCGGGCGACCGATCGGCGTGACCGATGGCCCGGGTCGCACCAGAGGCTAGGGCAGCACCACGACCTGGGCCGCGTAGACGAGGCCCGCGCCGAAGCCGATCTGCAGGGCCAGGTCGCCGGAGCGGGCCTGCCCCTCGGCGATCAGCCGCTCGGTGGCGAGCGGGATCGACGCGGCGGACGTGTTGCCCGTGTCGGCGATGTCGCGCGCCACGACGACGCTCTCCGGCAGCCGCAGCTGCTTGACGAGCTGGTCGATGATGCGCATGTTCGCCTGGTGCGGCACGAAGACCTGGACGTCCTCGGGCTCGACGCCCGCCTCCGCCATCGCCTTCGCCGCGATCGGGGCCATCTGGAAGCTGGCCCACTTGAAGACGGTCGGGCCGTCCTGGCGCAGGGTCGGCCAGCCGGCCGTCGGCTCCGCCCGCAGGTCCGACCAGCCGCGCGTCTGCGTGATGGCCTGCGACTTCGCGCCGTCCGAGCCCCACACCGTCGGGCCGATGCCCGGCGCGTCCGAGGGCCCGACGACGGCCGCGCCCGCGCCGTCGCCCAGCAGGAACGAGATGGAGCGGTCCGTCGGGTCGACGAAGTCGGACATCTTCTCCGCGCCGATCACCAGCACGTGCCGGGCGGCGCCGGAGCGCACGAGCGCGTCCGCCTGGCCGAGGCCGTAGGCGTAGCCGGCGCAGGCGGCCGAGACGTCGTAGGCCGCGGCCGGGGTGGCGCCGAGGCGCTCCGCGAGGACCGCGGCGCCCGCCGGCGTCTGGTGGAAGTACGTCACCGTGGACAGGATCACGACGTCCACGTCCGCGCCGGTGAGGCCCGCGGCGTCGAGCGCCTTGCGGGCCGCCGCCTCGGCCAGGTCGAGCACGTCGACCTCCGCGCGGGCGTAGCGGCGCGTGACGATCCCCGTGCGCTGGCGGATCCACTCGTCGGACGAGTCGATGGGGCCGGCGATGTCGTCGTTCGTCACGACGCGCTCGCCCCGCTCGCCGGCGATCGCGAGGATCCGCGAGAAGCGGACCGGCTCGGCCTGCCGGAGCGTGCGGCGCGGCCCGGTCGCGGGCTGGCTCACGCGGCGGTCCCGGCGCCCGCGGCCACCGAGTGGCGCGCGATCAGGTCGCGCGCGGCCTCGACGTCGTCGGGGGACTTCACGGCGACCGACTCGACGCCCTTGAGCGCGCGCTTGGCCAGGCCCGTGAGGACGCCGCCCGGCGCGAGCTCGAGGATGCCGGTGACGCCGCGCTCCGCGAGCGTCGCCTGGCACAGGTCCCAGCGCACCGGCGCGGTGACCTGCGCGGCGAGGCGCGCGAGCACGTCGGTGGCGGTGCCGTGCCCGTGGGAGCCGGCGGCGAGCGTGTCGTAGGAGGCGCCGTCGGCGTCCGACAGCAGCGGCAGACGCGGGTCGGTGGCGAGCCAGCCGGTCGCGACCTGCTCGAACGCGACCCGCGCCGTCTCCATGAACGGCGTGTGGAACGCGCCCGCGACCTGCAGGGGGATGACGCGGGCGCGGGTCGGCGGGTCGGCGGCCAGCGCGGCGAGGCGCTCCGGGTCGCCCGCGGCCACGACCTGGCCGCCGCCGTTGACGTTCGCGGGGAACAGGCCGGCGGCCTCGATCGAGGCCAGCACCTCGTCGGGGTCGCCGCCGACGACGGCGCTCATGCCGGACGGCGCGGCCGCGGCGGCCTCCGCCATCGCGCGGGCGCGGTGCGAGACCAGGCCGACGGCGCCGGCGTCGTCGAGCGCGCCCGCGACCGCCGCGGCGCTGAGCTCGCCGACCGAGTGGCCCGCGGTGACGTCCACGACCTCGGTCGTGGGTCGGCCGTCGAGGATGGCGCGCAGGGCGAGCAGCGACGACGAGACGATCAGCGGCTGGGCCACCGCGGTGTCGCGGATCGTGTCCGCGTCCGACGTCGTCCCGTGCTGGGCGAGGTCGGTCCCGGCCGCGGCCGAGAAGGAGTCGAGGAGGTCGGCGGTGCCGGGCAGCTCCAGCCAGGGGCTGAGCATCCCGGGGGTCTGAGAGCCCTGTCCAGGGCAGACGACGGCGAGCACGTGCCCACGGTGTCACCCCGCGCGGTGGGCGCGTCGTCGCGACGCGCACGAACCTCGCGGAAGGCGATTGTGGGAATCCTCCAAGGGGCGGCGGGGCGCCCGGGCCCGACCGGACACGGTCAGCCCACGCCCGGGTCGCCCTCGAGCTGACCGAGGGCGAGGGCGATCTGGAGCACGAAGGACTCGCGCGCGTCGAGCGGGTCCCAGCCGGTGATCTCGGAGACCTTGCGCAGCCGGTAGCGCACGGTGTTCGGGTGCACGTACAGGCGGCGCGCGGCGGCCTCGAGGGAGCGGCCGGTGCCGAGATAGGCGGACAGCGTCTCGAGCACCGAGCCCGACGCCTCCTGGAGGGGTCGGAACGCCTGGGCCACGAGGGTGCGGCGCGCCGTGACGTCGCCGGTCAGCACGCGCTCCGGCAGGATCTCGTCGGCGAGCACCGGGCGTGGCGCCTGCGGCCAGGCGGGGGCCGCGGCCAGCCCGGCGAGCGCCGCGGCCGCCGACGCCGCCGCGTCCGAGACGTCGGGCACGACGCCGCCGATCACCACGGGCCCGGGGCCGAAGCGGTCGAGGAGGGACGTGGCCGCGGCGACCAGGTCACCCTCGCCGCCCAGCACGAGCACCAGCCGGTCGCCGTGGATGCCGACCAGGGCGTCGCCCGCGGCGCGGCGGGCGAGCCGCCGCAGCTCGGCCGTGCGGACGTCGTCGAGCCTCGTCGTCGCCTCGCCGACCACCACGAGCGCCTGCCCGCGGCCGCTCCAGCCGAGCGCCGAGACGCGCGAGCGGAGCGAGTCGTCGCCGTCGCCGCGCACCAGCGCGTCCACGACCAGGGCCTCCAGGCGGGCGTCCCACGCACCGCGCACCTCGGCGGCCCGCGCGTACACCTCGGCGGCCGAGAAGGCGATCTCGCGGGAGTACCGCAGCACCGCCTCCCGCAGCTCGCGCTCGTAGCCCGGGGCGGCGATCTCGTCCGAGTGCTGCTCCACGACGTCGACCATGAGGCGGACGAGCTGCAGCGTGTGCTGCAGGGAGATGGAGCGCGTGAGCTCCGGCGGCGCGGCGGCGAACATCTCGCCCACGCCGTGCGGGGTGGGCGTGGGCTCGGCGAACCAGCTCACGAACGCGTTGATGCCGGACTGCGCGACCAGGGCCACGTACGACCGGTCCTCCGCCGGGAGCTGCCGGTACCAGTGCACCTCCTCCTCGAGGCGGCGCATCGCGGTCGAGGTGAGCAGCCCCATGCCCTCCCGCACGCGCTGCACGTTCTCGCCCCGGGAGACGGGGGCGCCCTCCGTGCTGTCCTCGGGGACGGCGGTCCCGTCGGTCGTGGAGGTCGGCGTGCCGCTGGTCGTCATGGGTCGAGGATACGGGCGCGGTTGTGGGGAGTGCACAAAGGTCCGGTCGGCCGGAGCCGGCCCGGCCGGGGCGGGGCTCATTGGATAGTGTCGGTCCCATGGCCCTCATGCCCCGGCTCCGGCAGCTGCTGCGCCGGCCGTTCTCCGCCTCGACGGTGGCGGCCCGCCGGCCGTCGTCGTCGCGGGAGTACGGGGACACGCAGTCCGAGGACGCCCTGCGGGCCATCCTCACCGACGACCCCAACGACGCGCCCGCCTTCCGGGCGCTCGCGGAGATCGTGCGACGGCGCGCGGCCGAGTCGCCGAACCCGGAGGACCCGCTGACGGCCCCGACCGACGAGGCCGCGCAGCAGCGCGCCGCGGACCTCGCCGTGTGGTCGCTCGCGGAGGAGCTCGCCGGCCACCCGCGCGGGTGGCGTCCGCTGCTCGAGCTCGGGCGGCTGTCCGTCGCCGACGACCCGGAGGGCGCGGCCCGCCGGCTGGCCACCGCGGCGGAGCGCGACCCCGGCGGCGAGGCGCTGGCCGAGGGCCTGGCGATCCTGCGCGACGCCGGCATGGCGACGGAGGCGCTGGGGCTCGGCATCGGGCACTGGCGCGCGCGCGAGCACACGCCCGAGGTGGGCCGTCAGCTCGTGCTCGCGGCCCTCGAGGCGGGGCGCGTCGCGGAGGCGCGCCAGCACCTGGAGTCGCTCGCCCTGCGCCCCGGCACGGCCGAGCTGCGCGCGGAGCTGGGGCGGGTCATCGCCGCGAGGGAGGAGATCTCGCCGAGATAGAGAACCGGGACCCGCGAGATAGAGAGGGGGCGGGCCGCAACCTGGTTG
>NZ_JBHVBO010000256.1:0-4615 GCF_042668085.1 Isoptericola sp. NPDC057391
GCTGCCGGGCGCGCACTCGCCGACGTCGTCCACGGCCACGACCTCGAAGCCGTGCGTGCCGCCGAGCTCCACCATCGTGGCGAGCGTGCCGGCGTTGCCCTTGCCGAACCGGACGTCGTGGCCCACGACGACGGTGCGCGCGCCCAGGCCGTCGACGAGGTAGCGGGTGACGAACTCCTCGGGCGTCTGGGAGGCGAGGTCGAGCGTGTACGGCACGACCAGCACCGCGTCGAGGCCCGCGCGGCCCATGAGGTCGAGCCGGTCGCGCAGCCCGGTCAGCAGCTCGGGCGCCGTCTCCGGGCGGTGCACCTGGGCCGGGTGCGGGTCGAACGTGAGCGCCACCGCGAGGCGGTCGTCGGCGCGGGCCAGGCCCACGAGGCGCCCCAGCACCGCCTGGTGGCCGCGGTGGACGCCGTCGAAGTTGCCGATCGTGACGACCGACGGGCCGAAGCCGCCGGGGACCTGGTCCAGGTCCGTGAACACCTGCACGCGTCGCGCTCCGTCTCGTCGAGGTCGGCTGGTCGGCGCCCGCACCGGGTGCCGACCGTCAAGGATAGACCGCCGCGCCCCGCGGGCCGGCGCCGGTGCTCCGCTCCCCGGTCACCCGTCCGCCGGCGCGAGCACGAGCACGGGCTTCGCCAGCGCCTCGCCCCGCCGACGGGTGTCCTCCAGCAGCGCGACCAGCGTGCCGTCCGGGCCGATCGCGGCGACCGTGCCGCGGTCGCCGCTGGCCGGCACCCACTGGCCGTAGCCGAGGGCCCGTGCCTCGTCCGCCGTGAGCTCGCGCACGGGGAACGTCGCACGGGCGGCGTCCGCGAGCGGGAGCGTCGCGAGCACGCCGTCGGCGTCGGCCTGGGCCTCGAGCTCCTCCAGGGTGCTGGCGCCGGCGAGGTCGTAGCCACCCACCCGGGTGCGGCGCAGGGCGGTGAGGTGGCCGCCCGTCCCGAGCGCGGCGCCCAGGTCGCGGGCGAGCGCCCGGACGTACGTCCCCGAGGACACGACGACCGTCACGTCGACGTCGAGCACGGCCACGCCGTCGTCCGTCGTCGCGGTGCGCGAGCCGAGCACGTCGAAGCGGCTCACCGTGACCGGCCGGGCCTCCAGGACGACGTCCTCCCCCGCCCGGGCGCGCGCGTAGGCACGCCTGCCGTCCACCTTGATCGCGCTCACCGTGGTGGGCACCTGCCGGATGTCGCCCGTCAGCGCGGCCACCGCGCGCGCCAGGTCGGCGTCGTCGACGCCCTCACCGACGCCGGCCGTCTCGACGGTCTCGCCCTCCGCGTCGTCGGTCGTCGTGGCGACCCCCAGGCGGATCGTCGCGTCGTACGCCTTGTCCGCGCCGACCACGTACGTGAGCAGTTTCGTGGCCCGGCCGACCCCGACGACGAGCACGCCCGTCGCCATGGGGTCGAGGGTCCCCGCGTGCCCGACCTTGCGGGTGCCCGCCAGCCGCCGGCACCGGCCGACGACGTCATGGCTGGTCCAGCCCGCGGGCTTGTCCACGACGAGGAAGCCGTCGGGCGCGGTCGGGCGGCGGGGCGGGCGCTGCTCCGTCGATGCGAGCGGGCCGCTCACTCTGCCTCGTCGTCCTCGCGCGGCTTGCGGTACGGGTCCTCCTCGCCGGCGAAGCCCTTGCCCTCGCGCAGCGCGGCGAGCTCGGCGTCCCGGCGCTGCGCCTCGATGAGGGCGGCGTCCAGGTGGGCGGCGTTCTCCGGCATCGAGTCCAGGAAGAACTCGACGGTCGGGGTGAGCCGCACGCCCGTCTGCTTGCCGACCTCCGAGCGGATCATGCCCTTGGCGCTCTCCAGCGCCGCGGCGGTGCCCGCCCGCTCCTCGTCCGTGCCGAACACCGTGTAGAACACCGAGGCGTTCTGCAGGTCGCCGGTGACGCGCACGTCGGTCACCGTGACGAACCCGAGCCGCGGGTCCTTGATCCGCGTGTCGAGCAGCTGCGCGACGATCTCCTTGATGCGGTCCGCGAGCTTGCGGGCACGCGGGTTCTCGGGCCTGTCGCCCTTGGGGCCGGGCATGTGTGTCTCCCTCTCTCGACGCCGACGGCGCCCCGCCCTGCCCTGCTCCTGTCGAAGCGGGGCGGGGCGGGACGCCGTCGGGCTGAACCTTGCGGCGCGACCGTCAGGCGCGCGGCTTCTCGCGCATCTCGAAGGTCTCGATGATGTCACCCTCGGTGATGTCGTTGAACGACCCGAGGCCGATACCGCACTCGAAGCCCTCGCGGACCTCGGTGACGTCGTCCTTCTCGCGACGCAGCGACTCGATCGTCAGGTCGTCCCCGATGATCTTGCCGTCGCGCTTCACCCGGGCCTTGGTGTTGCGGCGGATGGTGCCCGACCGGATGATCGAGCCCGCGATGTTGCCGAACTTCGAGGAGCGGAAGACCTGGCGGATCTCCGCCGTGCCCAGCTGGGCCTCCTCGTACTCCGGCTTGAGCATGCCCTTGAGGGCCGCCTCGACGTCCTCGATCGCCTGGTAGATGACCGAGTAGAACTTGACCTCGACGCCCTCGCGGTCCGCGAGGTCCTCGACGCGCTCGCCGAACTTCACGTTGAAGCCGATGATGATCGCGTTGTCGACCGTGGCCAGGTTGACGTCGTTCTGCGTGATCGCACCGACGCCGCGGTGGATGACGCGCAGCTCGACCTCGTCGCCGACGTCGATCTTGAGCAGCGCGTCCTCCAGGGCCTCGACGGCACCGGAGACGTCGCCCTTGAGGACCAGGTTGAGCGTCTCGACCTTGCCCTGCTCGAGCGCCTTCGTGAAGTCCTCGAGGCTGATGCGCTTGCGGCGCTTGGCCAGCAGTGCGGCACGCTCGGCGGCCTCGCGCTTCTCGGCGATCTGACGGGCGGTGCGCTCGTCGGGCGCCACCAGGAAGGTGTCGCCCGCGCTCGGCACGGACGCGAGACCCAGCACCAGGACCGGACGGGCCGGGCCCGCCTCGGTCACCGCGGTGCCGTGCTCGTCGAACATGGCGCGGACACGGCCGTGCGCGGTGCCGGCGACGATGGCGTCGCCGACGCGCAGCGTGCCCGACTGGACGAGGACGGTCGCGACGGCGCCGCGGCCCTTGTCGAGGTTGGCCTCGATGGCCACGCCTCGGGCGTCCTTGTCCGGGTTCGCCCGCAGGTCCAGCGAGGCGTCCGCGGTGAGCAGCACCGCCTCGAGGAGCTGGTCGATGCCCTGGTTCTGCTTCGCGGAGACGTCGACGAACATCGTCTCGCCGCCGTACTCCTCGGCCACCAGGTTGTACTCGGTGAGCTGCTGGCGGATCTTGTCGGGGTTCGCCCCCTCCTTGTCCACCTTGTTCACCGCGACCACGATCGGCACGTTCGCCGCCTGGGCGTGGTTGAGCGCCTCCACCGTCTGCGGCATGACGCCGTCGTCGGCGGCGACCACGAGGATCGCGATGTCCGTCACCTGGGCACCACGGGCACGCATGGCGGTGAACGCCTCGTGACCCGGGGTGTCGATGAAGGTGATCGGACGGTCGACGCCCTCGTGCTCGCGGCGCACCTGGTAGGCACCGATGTGCTGGGTGATGCCGCCGGCCTCGCCGGAGACGACGTCGGTCTGGCGGATCGCGTCGAGAAGACGCGTCTTGCCGTGGTCGACGTGACCCATGACGGTGACGACCGGCGGGCGCGGCATGAGGTCCTCGTCCGACTCGTCGGCCTCCTCGGCCTCCAGGTCGATGTCGAAGGACCCGAGCAGCTCGCGGTCCTCCTCCTCGGCCGACACCATCTCGATGACGTAGCCGAGCTCGGCGGCCAGCGTGCCGAACGTGTCCTCGTCGAGCGACTGCGTCGCGGTCGCCATCTCACCGAGGTGGAACAGGACCGTGACGAGGCTCGCGGGGTTCGCGTCGATCTTGTCGGCGAAGTCGTTCAGCGACGAGCCGTGGCGCAGGCGGACGACGGTCGAGCCGTTGCCGCGAGGGACCTGCACGCCGCCGAGCGACGGCGCCTGCATCTGCTCGAACTCCTGGCGCTTCGCCCGCTTCGACTTGCGCCCGCGGACCGGACGCCCGCCGGCGCGACCGAACGCACCCTGCGTGGAGCCGCGACCGGCACCGCCGCGACCGCCGGGACGACCGCCGAAGCCGCCGCCGCCGGGGCGGAAGCCGCCACCGGCGCCGCCGCCCGGGCCGCCACCGCGACCGCCGCCGCGACCGCCACCCGAGGGCGCCGGGCGCTCGCCCGGGCGCGGCATCGAGGTCTTGCCCGGCATCATGCCGGGGTTCGGGCGCGGACCGCCGGGGCGGGGCGCCGCGGGACGCGGGCCGCCGGGGCGGGGGCCGCCCGGACGGGGACCGCCGGGACGCTCGCCGGAGCGCTCGGGCGCAGCCTCGCCGCGGTCCGGGCGCTGGCCGGGCCGAGGCATGCCCTGGCTCGACGCGAACGGGTTGTTGCCCGGGCGGGGACCACCGGCGCCACCGGGGCGCTGCCCCTGGCGCGGCATGCCCTGGCTGGACGCGAACGGGTTGTTGCCCGGACGCGGGGCGCGACCGCCCTTGCCGCCGTCGCGACCGTCACGGCCGCCGTCGCGCTGCTCGCGCGCGGCCGGAGCCGGCTTCGGCGCCGCGGGACGCGGACCAGGGGTC
>NZ_JBHVBO010000257.1:0-4602 GCF_042668085.1 Isoptericola sp. NPDC057391
CAGCGTGCTGCACGTCGGCGTGTCCCGCGAGACGGAGCTGCGGCGGTACGGGACGCCGCGCGAGCACGCCGCCGCGCACGGGCTCGACGCCGCGGGCGTGCGGCGCCGCGTCACGGCCCTGCTGGGCTGACGGGCGGCGGCGCGTCGCGGACGTCGAGGCCGGCGAGGTCGGGCGCGACCCACCCGCCGGGGCCGCGCTCGACCTCGAGCACCGCGATCGCCGTGCCGCGGTCCATCGGCAGCGGGCCGCCGATGCGGGGGGAGGGGCTGCCCGCGGCGTCCGGCTCCCACCGCACCGGGATCCCCTGGGCCGCCAGGGCGTCCTCGTCCACGACGACGAGCACCAGCGCCTCGGTGGCGTCGCCGTACACGTCGCGCAGGACGGCCGGCAGGCCGCTCGCCGTCGTCGCGTGCACGTGGCCCGCGTCGTCGACCAGGGTGCTGCGCGTCGCCACGTCGTACTCCCCGAACCGCCCGCAGGCCTCCCAGTCGTCGCTGAAGGCCACGTGCAGCAGCCGTCGTCCAGCCATCGGTCCTCCTCGTGCCGTACCGTCGATAATGAAACGCTGTCGTATCATTAGAGCATGGACATGACGACGGACCGTCCCGCCGCCCGCCGCGGGCGACCGCGGCGGGGCGAGACGGAGGCGCGGCGGGCGGCGATCCTCGACGCGGCCATCGCGCAGCTCGCCGAGCACGGGTTCGCGGGCACGACGATCGAGGGCGTCGCGGCGGCGGCCGGCGCGACCAAGCGCACGATCTACAGCCACTTCACCGACAAGCCCGGGCTCTTCCTCGCCGCCGTGGAGCGGCTGCACCGGCACGAGCAGGAGGGCCTGCACGCCGGGGCTGACCTGGAGGAGGTCGCGACCCGCGTCGTGCGCACGCTGCACGGCGACGACGCGGTGACGTTGCACCGGCTGGTGATCGCGGAGTCGCGCCAGCTGCCGCGGCTCGCCGCCGACTTCTACGAGCGAGGGCCGGCGCGCACGGTGGAGGTCCTCGCGACGCTGCTCGCCGCCGAGCACCCCGACCTCGACGCACTGCCGGAGCGGGCCGAGGAGCTGTACACGCTGCTGCTCGGCGAGCCCCACCGGCGCCGGCTGCTCGGCCTCGAGCCCGCGCCGTCCGCCGGGCGAGCGCGCGCGCAGGCCCGGCGGGCGATCCGCACCGTGCTCGGGCGCGCACCGGCCTAGGGTGATCGGGTGAGCAACGACGTGCGCAACATCGCGAGCGCCCTCGAGAGCATCCCCGAGCCCTGGCAGCCCCACCTGCTGGCGAGCGTCAACGACTACGCGGTGAAGGTGGTGAAGCTCGACGGCGAGTTCGTCTGGCACACGCACGACGACACCGACGAGCTGTTCCTCGTGCTCAGCGGCCGGCTCACCATCCAGCTCCGGGACCGGGACGTCGTCCTCGGGCCGCAGGACGTGTTCGTCGTGCCGCGGGGCGTCGAGCACTGCCCCAGGGCGGACGGCGAGGTGCACGCGCTGCTCGTCGAGCCGACCGCGACCCTCAACACCGGCGACGCCGGCGGCGAGCGGACCGCCCCGCTGCGCGAGCTGCGCTGAGCCCCCGGTGTCCGAGTCGACGCACGCGAGCGCGGCCTACGCGGCGCGCGCGGCGGAGTACACCGCGCTGTTCGGCTCGATGGCGGCCGTGCACGACGACGACCGGGACCTCGTCGCCCGGTGGGCCGCCGGGCTGAGCGGGCGGGTCGTCGACGCCGGGTGCGGGCCGGGCCACTGGACGGACTTCCTCGCGCGGCAGGGCCTGGAGGCGGAGGGAGTGGACCTCGCGGAGCCGTTCCTGGCGCGCGCCCGGGCCGCGTATCCCGGCGTCCCGTTCCGCCGCGCCGCGCTCGACGACCTCGGCGTGCCCGACGGCGCCCTCGGCGGCGTGCTCGCCTGGTACTCGGTCATCCACACCCCGCCGGAGGAGTTGGCGTGCGTGCTCGCAGAGCTCGCCCGCGCCGTCGCGCCGGGCGGCGGGCTGCTGCTCGGATTCTGCCGAGGACCGCGCGTCGAGCCGTTCGACCACGCGGTGGCGACCGCCTGGTTCTGGCCCGTCGACGAGCTGGTCGCGCGGGTCGAGCGGGCGGGCTTCGACGTCGTGGGGACGGCCGAGCGCACCGACCCCGGCGCCCGGCCGCACGGCGCGATCAGCGCGCGGCGTCGGGCGGCGGGTCCAGCGTGACGCGGCCGCCCTCGAGCGGGTCGTCGGGCACGGGCTGCACGAGCTCGGCGACCGGGCCCGCGCCGTCGCCGTAGGTCACCGGCGGGCGGATCCGGCCGAGGTAGAGGTCCTGCACCTCGTCGATGCCCTGGCCCGCGGGTCGTAGCCCCTCGCGCACGCTGCGCGACCGCACCACGCGCACGACCAGCGCCACGACGACCGCGCCCCAGAACGCCCACACGGGGACCGCCGCCCAGGGGCTTCCCGTCGCCTGGAGCGCGACGGCCACGCCCAGCAGCACGACGGCGCACAGCAGGACGGCCCAGCCTCGACGAGTCATCGGCGTCTCCTTCGACGCTCCGAGCCTACCGACGGCCTACCGGCGCAGCAGCCCCTGGGCGTACTGGTCGAGCACCGTGAGAACGCCCGGGTGCTCCCACACGCGGTTGCGCCGCAACCCGGTCCGCTCGATCAGGACGCCGGCATCGGCGAGCTGGGCGAGGGCGTTCTG
Organism: Isoptericola sp. NPDC057391; assembly: GCF_042668085.1. Classification (NCBI taxonomy): domain Bacteria; kingdom Bacillati; phylum Actinomycetota; class Actinomycetes; order Micrococcales; family Promicromonosporaceae; genus Isoptericola; species Isoptericola sp. NPDC057391. Next base: position 2,687 of record NZ_JBHVBO010000257.1, read on the forward strand.
CGCCGTCTGCCCCTTCATGCCCAGGTGATCGGCGAGGAAGCGGGCGTTCATGACGGGGTGGGACACCAGGTGCGGCACCACCCGCCATGCCGCGGCCTGTCGCCGGAGCCCGCTGAGCTGCGCGCGGGCGACGTCGACCTGCGCGGCGAGGTCGTCGACGAGCCGGGAGCCTGACGAGGCCGCGAAGCGTGCGGCGTCGGCGAACCGCTCCACGATCGGCCGCGCGTCGCCGTCGCGGTAGGCGGTCAGCGCCGCGAAGTACTGCTCGGTCTGCGTGAGCAGGCCCGCGGACACCGGTGCCGTCGTCGCGGACAGAACCCCTTTCGCCCGCAGGACGGAATGCACCATCGCGCGGCCTGTGCGTCCGTTGCCGTCGACGAACGGGTGAACGGTCTCGAAGTGTGCGTGCGCCACGGCCGCCTGGAACAGGACGGGCAGGTCGTCGCGACGGACGAAGGCGACCAGGTCCTCCATCGCGGCTGGCACGAGCGGCGCCTGGGGTGCGACGTGCGACGCGCCCCGAGGGCTGATCGCGCTCGTCCCGATCCACACGAGCTGGTCGCGCCAGCGCCCTGCGTGGCTCTCCCAGCCGCGCTGTCCCGACAGGAGCGCACGGTGCATCTCCAGGATCGCGTCGGTGTCGAGTCGGTCCGCCAGCGCGAGTGCGGCTTCCATGGCGCGGACGTTCGCGACGACGGTACGGGCGTTCGCCGAGGTCGACTGCTCGATCTCGGCGAGGGCAAGCTGCCGGGGCCCGACGGTGAGGTCCTCGATCTGGGACGACGACGCAGACTCCGTGCGCAGGAGGATCGAGCTCATCGGGCCGAGCGTCGGGCTCGTCGTCCCGAGGACCTTGGCCGCGTACTCGTCGAAGCGGCTGAGGGCAGCGGTAGCCTCCTCGACGTTCGCGGACAGGTCCGCAGGGACGTTCGGTACCCAGCTGGCGATCGTCGGCGGGACGGTCGAACGGTAGGGCCCGGACGCTGCAGCGCGCGCGGACCGGCTCGTCATCCCGTCGGAGTCGGCAACCCAGTACTCGTCGACGTACCCGAAGGCGGGGACCTTGACCATGAGGGTCATCTTAATCAAGGTTTCGGCGAAACCTTGATTAAGGCGCCCCGGCTAGTCCAGGTTGCGCAGAGCCGTCGGGATCGCCGTCTCCCCGGCGGAGAACCGGACGAAGCGGCCGACGGTCGCGGGCTCGCGCAGCGCGGCGGCCACGACCTGCGCGACGTCGGCGCGCGGCACGCTGGTGTCCGTCCCGGCGGGGACGGCGCCGGTCTCGGGCAGGACGGCGATGCGACCGGTCGGCGGCTCGTCCGTCAGGGTGCCGGGGCCGAGGATCGTCCAGTCCAGGTCGGTGGTGCGGAGGTGGTCGTCGGCGGCGAGCTTGGCGTCCGCGTAGGCGAAGAAGCCCGCGCTCTCGGGGACGCCGTGCTCCGGCGTCGAGCCGACCCAGGACACCATGACGTACCGGCGCACGCCGGCGCTCGCGGCGGCGTCCATGGAGCGGATCGCGGCGTCGCGGTCGACGGCGTAGGTGCGCTCCGGGTTGCCGCCGCCAGCCCCCGCGGACCACACGACGGCGTCCGCGCCGGCCAGGGCGGCGGCGATCTCGTCGGTGCTCGCGTGCTCGACGTCCAGCAGCGCGGGGTCGGCGCCGAGGTCGGCGACGCGGTCGACCTGTTCCGGCTTGCGCACCACGCCCACGACGTCGACCACCGGCCCGGTGCCGCCGTCGGCCAGCAGCGGGACGAGCTGCCGCGCGACCTTGCCGAGCGCGCCGATGACGACGACCTTCATGATGACCTCCGTGCGGGGCGAGGGACCGGACTCCCACCGTAAGCACCAGCGAGCGTGCCGCCACCGAGACAGGTCGGATCGGCAGTTCGTGCTCGGGGCGGCAGTTCGAACTG
>NZ_JBHVBO010000258.1:0-4570 GCF_042668085.1 Isoptericola sp. NPDC057391
CCGCAGCACTGCTGCGGGCCGCCCCTTCGTCGTCCCCGCCCGGCGTCAGCGCTGGCCGGCGCCGTGCAGGAACTGGTCCACGGCGGCCTCGACGAGGCCGTCACGTCGCTCCGGGCCGACGACGCCCCCGTTGACGAGCGCCGCGATCCCCTGGAGCGTCGCGAGCAGGACGGTGGCCGTCCGGTCGAGGTCGCCCCCGGCGAGCCGCCCCTCGTCGCGCCCCTGCACGACCAGCGCGTGCAGCCGCCCGAACGGCTCCGCCGCCGCGGCGAGGATCCGGTCCGCGCCGGGGCGATGCTTCCCGGCGTACATCACCTCCAGCAGCGAGGTGTTCTCGGTGGCGAACCGGGTGTAGGCGGCCGCCCCCGCGCGCAGCCGCGGCTCGAACCCGTCGCCCGCCCCGTCCAGCGCGTCGCGCAGGGCGCGGTCGAGGCGGCCGAACCCGGACTCCGCGAGCGCGTCGAGGAGCGCCTGCCGGTCGGCGAAGTGCCGCCGGGGCGCCCCGTGGCTGACCCCGACCTCGCGCGCAAGGTCGCGCAGCGAGAGGCGGTCGGCCCCGTCCGCGCGCAGCCGGCGCTCCGCGGCGTCGAGCAGGGCGGCACGGAGGCTGCCGTGATGGTAGGGGCGTTCGTCGACGGGCTCGGGCACGCGTCCGAGCCTAGCCGGGACATGTTGCCGTTGACCACATCGGTAGACACTGACTACTTTGTAGACCATGACTACTTTCACGCTCGCCCAGATCCCCGCCCAGTCCGGCCGGACGGTCGTCGTCACCGGAGCCACGAGCGGCATCGGCCGGGTCACCGCGGAGGTGCTCGCCGCGCGCGGCGCACGCGTGGTGCTCGCGGTCCGCGACGTCGACAGGGGGCGCGCCGCGGCCCGGGCGATGGCCGGCGACGTCGCCGTCCGGCGGCTCGACCTCGCCGACCTCGCGTCCGTCCGGGCGTTCGCCGCGGACCTCGCCGAGCCCGTCGACGTGCTCGTCAACAACGCCGGGGTGATGGTGCCGCCGCTCACGCGCACCGCCGACGGGTTCGAGCTGCAGCTCGGCACCAACCACCTCGGGCACTTCGCGCTCACGAACCTGCTGCTGCCCAGGGTGCGCGGCCGGGTCGTCACCGTCTCCTCGAGCGGGCACCGGTTCGGCGCCGTCGACCTCGAGGACCTCAACTGGGAGCGTCGCCGCTACCGGCCGATGGCGGCCTACGGGCAGTCGAAGCTCGCCAACCTCCTGTTCACGGCGGAGCTCCAGCGCCGCCTCGCGGCGGCGGGGTCGCCCGTGGTCGCCGTCGCCGCCCATCCCGGGATGGCCGCCACGCACCTGCTGAGCGAGCGCCGCGGCGTCCAGCGGCTGCTGCTCCGCCTGGCGGGACCCCTCGTGCAGAGCGCCGAGGACGGCGCCCTGCCCACCCTCTACGCGGCCCTCGCGGACGTGCCGGGCGGCAGCTACGCCGGGCCGAGCGGGTTCCTCGAGGGACGCGGGGCGCCGACGCTCGTCGGCCGGTCGGCGCGGGCCCGGGACGTCGCCGTCGCGCGCCGGCTGTGGGACGTCTCCGAGTCGCTCACGGGCACCGCCTTCCCCGCGGGAGTCGTCGCCGTGCCCTGAGCGGCGCCCGTCACCCGAAGCGGCCGGAGACGTAGTCCTCGGTGGCCTGCTCGGCCGGGGTCGAGAAGATCGTCGACGTCTCGTTCATCTCGATGAGGCGCCCGGGCTTGCCCGTGCCGGCGATGTTGAAGAACGCCGTCCGGTCGCTGACGCGCGCCGCCTGCTGCATGTTGTGGGTCACGATGACGATCGTGTAGTCCTGCTTCAGCTCGCCGATGAGGTCCTCGATCGCGAGGGTCGAGATCGGGTCGAGCGCGGAGCACGGCTCGTCCATGAGCAGCACCTGCGGCTTCACCGCGATGGCGCGCGCGATGCACAGGCGCTGCTGCTGCCCGCCGGACAGGCCGGAGCCCGGCCGGTCGAGGCGGTCCTTGACCTCGTTCCACAGGTTCGCGCCGCGCAGCGAGCCCTCGACGAGCTCCTCCGCGTCCGCCTTGCTGATGCGGCGGTTGTTCAGCCGCACGCCCGCGAGCACGTTGTCACGGATGGACATGGTCGGGAACGGGTTGGGTCGCTGGAAGACCATCCCCACGTTGCGGCGCACGGCCACCGGGTCGATGTCGTCGCCGTACAGGTCGACGCCCTCCATCTCCACGGTGCCCTCCACGCGGGCGCCGGGGATCACCTCGTGCATCCGGTTGAGCGTGCGCAGGAAGGTCGACTTGCCGCACCCGGAGGGGCCGATGAACGCCGTCACCGACTTCGGGTCGATCGTCATCGACACGTCCTGCACGGCGAGGAAGTCGCCGTAGTAGATGTTGAGGTCCTTCACGTCGATGCGCTGTGCCATCGTTGCGTCTCTTTCTGGTGGGCTGCGGCGGGCGGCGGCTGCGGTCAGCGCAGCTTCGGGGAGAACCAGCGGTTCACCAGCCGGCCGATGAGGTTGAGGGCGAGCACCAGGACGATGAGCACGAGGGCCGCGCCCCACGCGTTCTGGATCGCGATGTCGGGCACGCAGGCCGCCGACGCGCCGTCCGGGCAGGTGGCCAGGCCCTGGCTGTACTGGCGGTAGGCGAAGACCGGGAGCGTCATCATGCGGCCCTCGAAGGGGTCGAAGTTGATCGAGTCGGTGACGCCGACGGTGACGAGCAGGGGCGCCGTCTCGCCGATGACGCGGGCGACGGCGAGCAGGATGCCGGTGGTGAGGCCCGCCACCGAGGTGCGCAGCACGACCTTGACGACGGTCAGCCACTTGGGCACGCCCAGCGCGTACGACGCCTCGCGCAGCTCGTGCGGCACGAGCTTGAGCATCTCCTCGCAGGAGCGCACCACCACGGGGATCATCAGCACCGACAGCGCGACCGCGCCGATGATGCCCATCCGCACCCCCGGCCCGAGGATCAGGGTGAACAGGGACACGGCGAAGAGGCCCGCCACGATCGACGGGATGCCCGTCATGACGTCGATGAAGAAGGTGACCGCGCGGGCCAGCGCGCCCTTGCCGTACTCGACGAGGTAGATCGCGGTGAGCAGGCCGATCGGCACCGAGATCACCGTGGCGAGCGCCGTGATGATCAGCGTGCCCGCGATGGCGTGGTAGATGCCGCCGCTCGGGTCCCCGCCGAAGATGTTGCGCATCGACAGCGTCAGGAAGTCCATGCTGATGCGGCCGGCGCCGTTGCTCAGCACCGTCCAGATCAGCGAGACGAGCGGCGCCATGGCCACGACGAACGCGGCCCAGATCAGGACCGTCATCGTGCGGTCCTTGCGGCGCCGGGCGCCGTCGGCGCCGGTCAGCGCGGCCCGGGTGCGGGCGGTGGCGTCGGCGGGGCCCGTGGGGCCGGCGGGGTCGATGGTGGCGGTGCTCATCCGTTGGCCCCCGAGAATTCCTTGCGGCGCGCCACGATCGCGCGCGCGGCCATGTTGACGGCCAGCGTGATGACGAACAGCACGAGGCCGGTGGCGATCAGCGTGTTCACGGCGAGCCCGCTCGCCTCCGGGAAGTCGAGCGCGATGTACGCGGCGATGGTCTGCTGCTGGGAGCTGTCGAGGATCCGGAACGAGTACAGGAACCCGGGCGACAGGATCATCAGCACCGCCATCGTCTCGCCGAGCGCGCGGCCCAGGCCGAGCATCGCCGCCGAGATCACGCCGGACCGGCCGAAGGGCAGCACCGCGGTGCGGACCATCTCCCAGCGCGTCGCGCCGAGCGCGAGCGCCGCCTCCTCGTGGAGCTTCGGCGTCTGCAGGAAGACCTCGCGGGCGACGGCGGTGATGATCGGCAGGATCATCACCGCGAGCACCACGGAGACGGTCGCGAGCACGCGGGAGGTGGGCGAGACGGGGCCGGCGAAGAGCGGGAACCAGCCGAACCACGAGTTCAGCCAGTCCCACACCGGCAGCGCGGCCGGGCCCAGCACGTAGATGCCCCACAGGCCGTAGATCACGGAGGGGACGGCCGCCAGCAGGTCGACCAGGTAGCCGAGCACCTGGGACAGCCGCGGCGGCGCGTAGTGCGAGATGAACAGCGCGATCCCCATCGCGACCGGCGTCGCGATGGCGAGCGCCAGGGCCGCCGCGAGCAGCGTGCCGAACACGAGCGGTCCGACGTACTCGAGCAGCGACGTGTCCTCGGGGTAGCGCGGCACCGACGCGGCCAGCTCGTCCGACCCGGCGGTCAGGGCCGGCCACGCCTGCTGCAGCAGGAACACCGCGACGGCGGCCAGCACCGCCAGGATCAGGACGCCGGCGCCGACGGCGATCCAGCGGAAGACCCGGTTGAAGCCGCGGTCGGTGGTCCGCCGGCGTCGGCGCGGTCTGCCCGGCACCCGCTGGGGGGGCGGGCTGACGGTGGTGGTCACTCGTTCTCCTCGTTGCCTTGCAGTGCCTGTGCGGCTGGTGACGGCCGCCGGCCGGGCTCGTCGAGGGACTCGAACACGGCCCCACCCGGGGCCTGCGGGGGGGGTCAGCCGGCCCCCAACCCCTCGGAAGACCGCAGCAACCCGGCGCCGTAGTAGGCCGCAA
>NZ_JBHVBO010000259.1:0-4531 GCF_042668085.1 Isoptericola sp. NPDC057391
CGCGCAGGAATACCTGCGCGTGGCCCTGACAACTCAGCGCGCAAGCCGTGCAAGAAGCGCAAGCCGCTTGCGTGATCGCGTGTACAGTCGAAGCATGTCGAGACGACTGGCCGACGTGGCCGCGAAGGTGGGGGTCAGCGAGGCGACGGTCAGCCGGGTGCTCAACGGCAAGCCCGGGGTGTCGCAGGCGACGCGGGACGCCGTCCTCACGGCGCTGGACGTGCTGGGGTACGAGCGGCCCACGAAGCTGCGCGGCGACCGCCCCCGCCTGGTGGGCCTGGTGCTGCCCGAGCTGGCCAACCCCATCTTCCCGGCCTTCGCGGAGGTGGTGGGCGGCGCGCTCGCTCAGCAGGGCTTCACCCCCGTGCTGTGCACGCGCACCGCGGGCGGCATCTCCGAGGCGGAGTACATCGACCTGCTGCTGGGCCAGCAGGTGTCCGGCGTCATCTTCGCGGGCGGCTTCTACGCCGAGCGCGACGCCGACCACGCGCACTACGAGCGGCTCCAGGCCCTGAACCTGCCGGTCGTGCTGATCAACGCGTCGATCGAGAGCCTCGACTTCCCGCACGTCTCCTGCGACGACCTGATCGCCACCCACCAGGCGCTGGAGCACCTCGTGTCCATGGGGCACACGCGCATCGGGCTGCTGCTGGGCCCGCGCGACCACGTGCCGTCCGAGCGCAAGCTCGCGGCGGCCCGCGGCTTCGCCCGGCGGCACGGCGTCGAGCTGCCGGACGGGCTCGTGGTGCACAGCCAGTACTCGCTCGAGAGCGGGCAGGCCTCGACGGGTCGCCTGCTCGACGCCGGCGCGACGGCGATCCTGTGCGCGTCGGACCCGCTGGCCCTCGGCGCGGTCCGCGCCGTGCGCCGGGCGGGGCTCGAGGTGCCGCGCGACGTGTCGGTGGTCGGCTACGACGACTCCGCGCTGATGAACTCCACGGACCCGGCGCTCACCACCGTCCGGCAGCCGATCGACGCGATGGGCCGCGCGGCGGTCGACATCCTGGCCAGCATGATCGCGGGCGCCACGGTGTCGCGCGACGAGCTGCTCTTCGAGCCGGAGCTCGTCGTGCGGCGCTCGACGGCGGCGGCGCCCCGCCCCGGCGGCTGACGCCCGCACCTTCCCTCCCGACGGCCGGTCGGGCGACCTCGGGTCGCCCGGCCGGCCGTTCGCCTGCGCGCGTCCGCTCGGAGGCATGTCGCGGTTTGATAACGCTGCTGTCAACTTCTTGCGTGGTCTGCGTCGGGTCATTACTGTCCTGCTCATCGACGACGACGTGGAAGGGGCTCATCGGTGAGCAAGGGGCAGGACGCCGAGTGGTGGCGCAGCGCGGTGATCTACCAGGTCTACCCGCGCTCGTTCGCCGACGGGAACGGTGACGGCACGGGCGACCTCGCGGGGGTGCGGCAGCGCCTCGGGTACCTCAGGGAGCTCGGGGTCGACGCGCTCTGGTTCACCCCCTGGTACGTGTCGCCGCTCGCGGACGGCGGGTACGACGTCGCCGACTACCGCGCGATCGACCCGCAGTTCGGCACGCTCGCCGAGGCGGAGGCGCTCATCGCCGAGGCCCGCGCCCTCGGGATCCGCACGATCGTCGACGTCGTGCCGAACCACGTCTCCGTCGAGCACCCGTGGTTCCGCGCGGCCCTGGCGGCGGGCCCCGGCTCGCCCGAGCGCGAGCGGTTCTGGTTCCGGCCGGGCCGGGGCGAGGGCGGCGACGAGCTGCCCACCCGCTGGGTCTCCGACTTCCAGGGCACCACGTGGACCCGCACCACGAACCGCGACGGCACCCCCGGCGAGTGGTACCTGCACCTGTTCGCCCCGTCCCAGCCCGACCTCAACTGGGACCACCCCGAGGTGCGCCGCGAGCACGAGGAGATCCTGCGCTTCTGGTTCGACCGGGGCGCCGCCGGCATCCGCATCGACTCGGCCGCGCTGCTGGTCAAGGACCCGGCCCTGCCGGAGGTGCCGGAGGACCCCGGGCCGGGGGAGCACCCGCACGTGGACCGCGACGAGCTGCACGACGTCTACCGGTCCTGGCGGGCGGTGGCCGACTCCTACGACGAGCCGCGCGTGCTGGTCGGCGAGGTCTGGCTGCCCGACACCGAGCGGTTCACCCGGTTCCTGCGCCCCGACGAGATGCACACGGCCTTCAACTTCGACTTCATGGCCCGCCCGTGGGACGCGAAGGCGCTGCGCGAATCGATCACCACGACCCTCGACGCGCACGCCCCGGTCGGGGCGCCGGCCACCTGGGTGCTGTCCAACCACGACGTCACCCGCCCGGTGACGCGGTACGGGCGCGCCGACTCGTCGTTCGCCTTCGCCGCCAAGCGGTTCGGCACCCCGACCGACCTGGACCTCGGGCGCCGCCGGGCCCGCGCCGCGGCCCTGCTGGTGGCCGCCCTCCCGGGAGCGCTGTACGTCTACCAGGGCGACGAGCTCGGGCTGCCGGAGGTCGAGGACCTGCCGCGCGAGCTGCTGCAGGACCCGATGCACGCCCGGTCCGGCGGCGTCGACCCCGGCCGCGACGGCTGCCGCGTGCCGCTGCCGTGGACGCGCGGGGGCACCTCGCTCGGCTTCGGGCCCGACGGCGGCGCGCCGCCCTGGCTGCCGCAGCCCGCGTCCTGGGGCGACCTGTCGGTCGAGGCCCAGGACGCGGACCCGGCGTCGACCCTCACCCTGTACCGCCGGGCGCTCGCGGCCCGGCGTGCCGAGCCCGCCCTGCGGGGCGACGGCCTGCGCTGGCTCGACGCCGTCGGCGACTTCCCGGTCGGCGACGACGTGCTCGCCTTCGCCCGGGGCGGCGGTCCGGTCGGCGACGCGCGCGGCCTCGTCTGCGTCGTCAACCTCGGGCCCGAGCCCGTCCCGCTGCCGGCCGGCGCCGACGTCGTGCTGCACAGCGCCGACCCCCGCGAGCCGCTCGAGCGGATCGCCTCCGACGTCGCCGTCTGGCTCCGCCCGTGAGCCGGCCCCGACAGGCCTGACCCACCTGACCCGCACCGACCAGCTGCACCACCGCGATTCCTTCGCCGGTGACATCGACAAGGGAGTGACGATGAAGTCCACACGAAAGCCGGCCGCGCTCGTCCTGGTGGGCGCGCTCACGACGGGCGCGCTCGCCGCGTGCTCCGGCGGGGGCGACCCGGAGGGCGAGAGCACCAACTCGGCGGGGCAGGTCACCCTCTCGGTGGTCTCCCTGCTGCCCGGGTCCACGGAGGAGGCCGTCGCCGCCTTCGAGGACCAGGTCGCGGAGTTCGAGAAGGCGAACCCCGACATCGACGTGCAGCCCGAGGAGTACGAGTGGAAGGCGACGACGTTCGCCGCCCAGCTCGCGGGCGGCACGCTGCCCGACGTCTTCGAGATCCCGTTCACGGACGCGCAGGGCCTGGTCGAGAACGGCCAGCTCGCCGACATGGACGCCCAGTTCCGTGCCCTGCCGTACGCCGAGCAGTTCAACCCGACGATCCTCGAGGCGGGCACCGGCTCCGACGGCCACGTGTACGCGATCCCGGCGAAGAACGCCTACCCGGTGGCGCTGCACTACAACCGCCAGCTCTTCGAGTCGGCCGGGCTCGACCCGGACCAGCCGCCGAACACGTGGGAGCAGGTGCGCGAGTACGCGAAGAAGATCGCCGACGCCAACCCCGGCGTCGCCGGCTACGCGACGATGACGCAGAACAACACGGGCGGCTGGCAGCTCACGGCGCAGTCGGTCGCGCGCGGCGGCCGCACCGTGGAGACCGACGCCGACCAGAAGGCCACGGCGACCCTCGACAACGCGGGCACCAAGGAGACGCTCCAGTTCCTCCACGACCTGCGCTGGGAGGACGACTCGATGGGCGGCAACTTCCTGCTCGACTGGGGCAGCATCAACCAGGAGTTCGCGGCCGGCCAGGTGGGCATGTTCACCTCCGGCTCCGACATCTACACCTCGCTGGTGCAGACCAACGCCGTCGACCCGGACACGTACGGGCTCGCGCCGATCCCGCTGTCCGACGCGCCCGAGGCGGCGACGCTCACCGGCGGCACGCTCGCCGGCGTGCCCGCCAACGTCGACGAGGGCGTCAAGGACGCCGCGATGAAGTGGATCGACTTCTTCTACCTCAACAAGCTGGTCGACGAGGACCGCGCCGTCGCCGACGCCGAGACCCTCGCCGCGAACGACCAGCCGGTGGGCACGCCCGTGCTGCCGATGTTCTCGAAGGAGCAGTACGAGCTGAACCAGCAGTGGATCGCGGACTACGTCAACGTGCCGCTCGACCAGATGACGGCGTTCACGGACGCCATGTTCGACCTGCCGCTGGCCGGCGAGCCGTCGCAGAAGACGCAGGAGGTGTACGCGCTGCTCGACCCGGTCGTGCAGGCGGTGCTCACGGACGAGAACGCGGACATCGACGCCCTGCTCGCCGACGCGGACACGCAGGCCCAGGCGCTGCTCGACCAGGGCTGACCGTGACCGTCACGACCACATCTCCTCGCTCATCATCACGCGGCGACACCGCCGCACCCGCGCGGGCGGCCGGCACC
>NZ_JBHVBO010000260.1:0-4522 GCF_042668085.1 Isoptericola sp. NPDC057391
GGACTCCTCCTGCGACCGGGCCACCGTGGTGCGGATCAGGCTCCGCCGACCTGCTCGATGACGGCGTCCGCGACCTCGCGCATCGTGAGGCGGCGGTCCATCGACGTCTTCTGGATCCAGCGGAAGGACTCCGGCTCGCTCAGGCCCATCTTGGTCATGAGGAGGCCCTTCGCGCGGTCCACGCGCTTGCGGGTCTCGAACCGTTCGGTGAGGTCCGCGACCTCGGCCTCGAGCGCGCCGATCTGCTGGTAGCGGGAGATCGCGATCTCCACCGCCGGGAGCAGGTCCGCCGGCGTGAAGGGCTTGACGACGTACGCCATCGCGCCCGCGTCGCGCGCCCGCTCGACGAGCTCGGTCTGGGAGAAGGCGGTGAGGAGGACGACGGGGGCGGCGTGCGCCTTGCCGATCCGCTCGGCCGCGGAGATGCCGTCCAGCTCGGGCATCTTGACGTCCATCACGACGACGTCGGGCTTGAGCTCGGTGGCGAGCCGCACGGCCGTCTCGCCGTCGCCCGCCTCGCCGACGACGTCGAAGCCCGCCTCGCGGAGCGTCTCGACGACGTCCATCCGGATGAGCGCCTCGTCCTCGACGACGACCGCGCGACGCGCGGGTCGCTCCGGCGTCTTCGGGGCCTCGGGCTCCTGGTCGATCAGGGGCGGCAGGTCGAGCGGCACCGTCGCCTCGGGCTTCGCGTCGTGGGGCTTCTCGTCGGTCACCCGTCCATCCTAGTGGTCGTGCGGGCGCGCCGCGTCCCGTGCCGGGTGTGACGAGGGCGACGGACCCGCCGCGACCAGCGGCCGGACGGTTCGGCCCGCGACCCGCGCACATGGTTGGATGGGCCGCGCGCCCCGGTAGCCCAACCGGCAGAGGCAATCGGCTCAAACCCGATCCAGTGTGGGTTCGAATCCCACCCGGGGCACCTCCGCGTCCGCTCGACGCCCGCACGACCGGATCCCCTTCCTCCGATCCCTTGCCGCCACCCCACGATGTCGGTAACTTCCAGGAGCAAGCCCCATCGGGGCAATCCTTGACCACCCGCACGTGTCCGGCGCCGCCGCTCCTCGCAACGAGGCGAGGGTGCGACGGCCCCACCGCGGCGGCGACGCCGCCGACGCCCCCTGGCAGGACGACCGGCACAGACCACCCGCCGCGACGACGCGGCCGCCGACCGTCCTGCGGCAGCACGAGGCAGGAAGGACCACCTGACGATGCGCCACGACCACACCGCCGCCGGACCCGCCGAGCCCCGCGAGCCGCGAGGGCCGGCGTTCGACCGACGCCGGCTGCTGACCGGCACGCTCCTGGGGGCCGCGAGCGTCCCGTTCGCGGCGGCCGCCGCCCAGGCGGCACCCCACGCCACCGCGATCCCGGCGGCAGCCGGCATCCCCTCACGCCCCGTCGTCCCCGGCGCCGACCGGGCGCACGCCGACGGCTGGTCGACCCTCGCCGGCGACCGGGTGGGCGTGATCACCAACCCCACCGGCGTGCTGCGCAGCCTGCGCAACGTCGTCGACGAGATGCACGAGTCCGGCGCCGTCGACCTGGTCGGCGTCTTCGGCCCGGAGCACGGCTTCCGGGGCACGGCCCAGGCCGGCGGCTCGGAGGGCACCTTCGTCGACGAGCGGACCGGCCTGACGGTCTACGACGCCTACGGTGCGGGCGTCGCGAAGATGACCGAGCTGTTCCGGACCGCGGACGTGGAGACCGTCGTCTTCGACATCCAGGACGTCGGGGCCCGCTTCTACACGTACATCTGGACGATGTGGACCGCCATGCAGGCCGCCGTCGCGACGGGCTCCCGCTTCGTCGTGCTCGACCGGCCCAACCCGGTGGGCGGCACGGCACGCGGACCGATGATGACGGCGGCGTACACCTCGGGCGTCGGGGCCAAGGAGATCGTGCAGGCCCATGGCATGACCGTCGGGGAGCTCGCACGGTTCTTCGACGGCGAGTTCCTGCCGGACGTCACGGGGTCGCGGCTCGACCGCCTCGACGTCGTCGAGGTCGGCGGCTGGCGCCGCGACGTGACCTTCGCGGGCACCGGGCTCGACTTCGTCATGCCCAGCCCCAACATGCCGACCCCGGACACCGCGCTCGTCTATCCCGGGACGTGCATGTTCGAGGGCACGAACCTGTCCGAGGGGCGGGGCACCACGCGCCCCTTCGAGCTGATCGGCGCGCCGTACGTCGACCACCGGTGGGCGGCCGCCCTCACCGGGGCGGGCCTGCCGGGCGTCCTGTTCCGCGAGGCCTACTTCAACCCGACCTTCAGCAAGCACGCCGGCAAGGTCTGCGGCGGCGTGCAGGTGACGGTCGACGACCCGGCCCGGTTCGACCCGGTGCGCACCGGGGTCGCGATGCTGGTGGCGGCGGCGTCCCTCTACCCCGAGTTCGCCTGGCGCGAGGACGCGTGGGACCCCCAGCGTCCCTTCTGGATCGACAAGCTCACCGGCTCGCCGCGCCTGCGGCAGCAGATCGACGCCGGAGCCTCGACCGACGACGTCGTCGCCGCCTGGCACGACGAGCTGGCGGACTTCGACCGGCGGCGCCAGCAGTACCTGCTCTACCGCGGGCCGCGGTCGTGAGCCGCCCGGACGGGCCGCGGCGCGGCCGGGCGGCGGTCACGACCGGGCTGGTGGCGGGCCTGGTGGCCGGGCTCCTCGTGGCCCCGGTCGTGCACGGCACGTCCGCCACGGCCGACGGCGGCGGCCCCGCGGTGCGGTTCATGCCGCCCTCGACCGTGCTCGGGACGGCCGACCCGTCGGAGGTCGGGCTGGACCCGGCACCGATCGAGGCCGCCGTCGCGCAGGTCCGCGCGCACGAGGAGCCCGTCGGCGACGCGACGTACCCGCTGTACCCCGGTGCGGTGGCCCTCATGGGCCACGAGGGGAAGGTCGTCCGGACGGACGCGAGCGGCTGGGCGGTCGCCTACGGCGACGAGGGTGCGCCCCTGCCCGAGGACCAGCGCGTGCCCATGCGCGAGGACACGATCTTCGACCTGGCCTCGGTGTCCAAGCTGTTCACGTCGATCGCCGTCGTCCAGCTGGTCCAGGAGGGGCGGGTCGCACTGGACGAGCCGCTGGCCACCTACCTGCCCGAGTTCGCGGCCGGGGGCAAGGAGGAGGTCACCGTCCGGCAGCTCCTCACCCACACCTCCGGCTTCGTCGCGTGGCTGCCGCTGTGGAGCAGGTACCCCGACCGGGAGTCGCGGATCGCAGCGGTCATGGCGCAGCCCCTCGACGCGCCGCCCGGCACGCGCTACCTGTACAGCGACCTCAACCTCATCAGCCTCGGCGTGCTCGTCGAGCGGCTGCGGGGCGAGCCGCTCGACCAGGTCGTGGCCGACCGGATCACCGGCCCGCTCGGCATGACGGACACCGGGTACAACCCGAGCGCCGTGGGACGTACGGCGGCCACCGAGTACCAGGCCAGCCCGCCGCGCGGCGTCGTGCGGGGCGAGGTGCACGACGAGAACGCCTGGTCGCTGGGCGGGGTCGCCGGGCACGCCGGCGTGTTCTCCACGGCAGGAGACCTGGCGATCCTGTCCCAGGCCCTGCTCAACGGCGGCCGGTACGGCACGGCGCGCATCCTGTCCCCCGCGTCGGTGCGCCTCATGGTCACCGACTTCAACGGCGCGTTCCCCGGCGACGCCCACGGGCTCGGGTTCGAGCTCGACCAGCGGTGGTACATGGACGCCATGTCCGGGCCGCGGACGGCCGGGCACACCGGGTACACGGGCACGTCGATCGTCCTCGACTTCGACACGCACGCGTTCGCGATCCTGCTGACCAACCGCGTGCACCCGTCCCGCAGCTCGGGCAGCATCAACCCGGCCCGGCGGGAGTGGGCGCGCGGGCTGGCCCACGCCCAGGGGGTCGAGCCCCGGCGCGGCGCGGACGCCTGGTTCTCGGGCGACGAGGACGCCACGACGTCGACGCTCACGACCTCGCTCGACGTGTCCGCGACCGGGGGCCGGCTGGCGTTCGACCTCTACCTCGACACGGAGGAGACCGACCTGCTGCACCTGGAGACCTCCGCCGACGGCGGGGGGACGTGGGCGCCGCTGCCGTTCACCCTGCGCGACCGCGGACCGGTCGAGCATCCCGACGGCACGACGTCCGGCTCCGGCACGCGCCGATGGGCGCAGGCGAGCGCCCAGCTGCCGCCCGGCGACCTGGAGCTGCGGTGGCGCGTCGTGACCGACCCGCTGTACCTGGGCCGCGGCGTGCTGGTCGACGGCGTCCTCGCCCGCGCGGGGGGCACCCTCCTGCTCGACGGGGAGGCCTCGCCCGAGGCGTTCCGGGCGGACGGCTGGCGGCTCGTCAGCCGCTGATCAGCGCCGGTACGACGACGCCGGGGGCGGGGGGGGGGGGGGGGCCGGGCCGCCGGCCGCCCTGGGGGGCAGCCCCTTGTGGGGGGGGGGGGGGGGGGGGCGGGGGGCGGGGGGGGGGGGGGGGGGGGGGGGCGGGGCTCGGGAGGTGGCCAAGGACGGTCAGCCCTTCACCGCCCCCTGGGTGACGCC
>NZ_JBHVBO010000261.1:0-4451 GCF_042668085.1 Isoptericola sp. NPDC057391
CGGCGAGGTAGTACGAGCTCTCGTACTACCTCGCCGTCTGCGCTACTACCTCGCGGTTGTCGGTACTACCTCGGCGTCAGCGGGCGGCGAGGGCCCTGCCGGCGGCGACGGCGTCCTCCTCGGCCTGCTTGGCCATGACGGCGGCGAGCTCGGTGAACTGGTCGAGGGCGGGGTTCACGCCGACCAGGGTGAACTCGCGCTCGACGACGGTGAGGTCGGCCAGCCAGAGGTCCGCGAGGATGCGGCGCAGGTAGCCGGTGTTGTGGTCCCAGCCCTCGCGCGGGGTGCCCTCGCCGAAGGCGCCGCCACGGGTGGTGACGAGCACGGTGGGCTTGCCCTCGAGCACGGGCACGCCGGTGCCGGCGCCGACGGTCACGAGGTCGATCCAGGCCTTCGCGTGCTGCGAGACCCCGTAGTTGTACAGCGGCAGGGCGAGCACCAGGGCGTCGGCGGCGCGCACCTCGTCGGCCAGGGCGGCGGCGAGGTCGAGGGCGGCGCGCTGCTCGGGCGAGCGCTCCGCCTCCGCGACGAAGCCGGCCGAGGTCGCCAGCGCCCAGGCGTCGGCGGGCAGCGGGTCCTGGCCCAGGTGCCGCGTGACGACCGTCGTGTCGGGGCGGGCGGCGGTGAGCTCGGTGACCACGGTGTCCGCCAGCGCGGAGCTGGCGGAGCGGTCGCCCTGGATGCTGGCGTCGAGGCGAAGAAGCGTCATGCGGTGGGTTTCCTCCGTACGGGCCCGCCGCCCCGACGGCGCGCCGGGGGCGGGGCTGCAGCTTGAATGTTCAACGCGACGGTACCCATCGGCGGATTGACCGTTCAAGTCGGCCTACGATGAGGTATGCCGTCCGCAGCGACCGACGCCCCGGCCTGGCTCAGCGACGACCAGCAGCGCAGCTGGTCGTCGGTGGCCGCGCTCCTCATGACCCTGCCCGCCACGCTCGACGCCCAGCTGCGCGCCGACGCCGGGCTCAACCTCTTCGAGTACCACGTGCTGGTCGCGCTCGGCGACGCGCCCGCGCGCACCCTGAGCATGTCCGACCTCGCCGCCCTCTCCCGCGGCTCCCTGTCGCGCCTCTCGCACGCGGTCGGTCGGCTCGAGCGCTCCGGGCTGGTCGAGCGCACGCCGTGCTCGGTGGGGCGGCGGCGCATGGAGGCCCGGCTCACGGACGCGGGCTGGGACAAGCTCGTGGCGTCCGCCCCCGGGCACGTCGCCGAGGTGCGGCGACTCGTGGTGGACGCGCTCGACCGCGGCCAGCTCGAGGCGTTCGGCGCCGCGGCCGACGTCGTCGTCCGCACGATCGACCCGGCCCTGGCGTGCGGCGAGCGTGTCCGCGGCTGCGCCCCGCCGGCCGAGCCCTCAGCCCAGCCCTCAGCGGAGCCGTCAGCCGAGCAGGGGCGGTGAGCCGGCGCCCGTGCCGGCGATGACGCCCTCGACGGTCTCGCGCAGCACGTCGCGCGGGTCGTGCGTGGGCGCCCAGCGCAGCAGCTCGCGGGCACGCGTCGCGTCGAGGACGACGTCGGCCCGGGCCATGTCGAACCAGCCCACGTCGACGGGCGCCAGGCGCAGCGTCGAGGCGACCGACAGGCCGGTCCGCGCGACGTCGGGCGAGACCTCGACGCTGCGGCCGCCGGAGAGCGTGTCGGCGAGGTCGGCCGACGTCAGCCAGCCCTCGGGAGCGACGTTGAACGGCCCGGGGTGGCGGCCGACGACGACGGCGCGGTATGCGTCGGCGGCGTCGTCGACGTGCATCACCTGCAGGCGGAGGCCCGCGAGCGCGGGCACGGCCGGCAGCAGGGCTCCCTCCGGGGCGCGCTTCGCGGCGAGTCGCAGCGCGCGCGTGCCGATCGGGCCCAGGAAGTAGCGCCCGAGCTCGGCGCCCGCCGCGCGCTGCAGCATGAGCGCGGGCCGCACCCGGCTCACGACCAGCCGCGGGTGCCGCTCGGCGACGTCGTCGAGCATCCGCTCGACGGCGGCCTTCTGCACGGAGTAGGGCGACGTGCGCACGCCGCGCCGCGGCCAGTCCTCGCGCACGAGGCCGCCGCCGGCGGGGCCGGGGGAGTAGACACCGGAGGTGGAGCCGAACACGAGGTGCGGCACCCCGCCGCGCACGACGGCGTCGGCGACGGCGCGCGAGCCGTCGAGGTTGAGGCGCCGGGCCTGCCCGGAGTCGCGCGCGGACGGCGGCGCCCAGGCGAGGTGGATGACGGCGTCGGCCCCGAGGAAGGCCCGGTCGAGGCCGCGCACGACGGCGTCCGCGGTGTCGGTGAGGTCGACCCGGACCCACTCGGCGGCGGAGTGCGGGTAGGCGACGGTGCTGCTGCCGTCGGCGCGCGGCACCCGCCGGGCGACGCCGACGACCGAGGTCACGGCGGGTTCCTGGACCAGGGCGCCCAGCACGGCGGTCCCGACGTTCCCGCTGGCTCCCACGACGACGACGCGCACGCTCCGACCGTAGCCGGGGCCGCGCCGTGGCGCGCGAGCAACCGGCGCGCGCCGCGGCTCGTGTATCCGGGACACGATGTGTATAGCCAACGCGATGTGTATGCCGTACGCTCGTGTACGTCATACACAGACCGACCGAGGGGAACGGCCATGAACGACCCGATGATCGCGGTGCGGGGGCTGCGCAAGTCCTACGGACGCACCGCCGTCCTGCGTGGCGTCGACCTCGCCGTCCGACGCGGCGAGATCTTCGCGCTGCTCGGGCCGAACGGCGCGGGCAAGACCACCACCGTCAACATCCTCACCACGCTGGTGCAGCCGGACGGGGGCACGGCGACCATCGCCGGTGCCGACGTCGTCAAGCAGCCGGCCGCCGTGCGGCGCAGCATCGCGCTGACCGGCCAGTACGCGAGCGTCGACGAGTTCCAGACGGGCGAGGAGAACCTCGTCATGATGGCCGACCTCGCGCACCTGCCGAAGCGCGTCGTGCGTCGCCGCGCCCACGAGCTCCTGGAGCGCTTCGACCTCACGGACGCCGCCCGCCGGCGGGTCGCCACCTACTCCGGCGGCATGCGCCGCCGCCTCGACCTGGCGATCAGCCTCGTCGCGGACCCGACCGTGCTGGTGCTCGACGAGCCCACCACCGGCCTCGACCCGGCGTCGCGCTCCCAGCTGTGGGAGGTCGTGCGCGGGCTCGCGGCCGACGGCACCACCATCCTGCTCACGACGCAGTACCTCGAGGAGGCCGACCGCCTCGCCGACACGATCGCCGTCCTCGCCGAGGGCACGATCGCCGCGCGCGGCACGGCGGAGGAGCTCAAGTCGCTGGTCGCCGGGGACCACGTGCGCGTGACGTTCGACGACGCCGCGAGCCTGGCCGGTGCGCGCGACCTCGGCGTCGCCGGCCTCGACGCCGCGGAGGAGGACCTCCGGGCGCTCGCCCTGACCTTCCCGAGCGCCGAGCCCGTCCGCACCATCCGCGACGTCCTCGACCGGGCCGAGTCCCGCGGCCTCGCCGTCGCGGGCGTGAGCGTGGTCAAGCCCACCCTCGACGACGTCTTCCTGGCGCTCACCGGCCACACCGCCGGGCGTGCCGCGAGTACCACCGACACCACCGACCAGCCCGCCCCCGAGGAGGCCCTGCGATGACCACCACCCTGGCCCCGGCCGCGCCCACCGCGCACGGCGCGGTCCGTCCGGCGTCCGTCCGGGCGCCGCTGCGCGACGTCGCCACCATGACCCGCCGCGAGGCGCGCCGCTCCCTGCGCTCGATCGACGGGCTGATCACCGCGTTCGCGCTGCCCGTGCTCATCATGTCGGCGTTCGTGATCGTCTTCGGCGGCGCCATCTCCGGCGGCACCGGCGGCGAGTACATCGACTACGTCGTGCCGGGCCTGCTCATCATGTGCCTGGGCATGAACTCGGCCACCGCCGCCACCGGCGTCGCCCAGGACATGACCACCGGCACGATCGACCGGTTCAAGACGCTGCCGATCTTCTCGTCCTCGGCCCTGTGGGGCCACGTGATCGCGAGCGTGGTGCGCAACCTCGCCTCCGTGGTCGTGGTGCTGCTGGTGGCGCTCGCGTACGGGTTCCGTCCCGACGCCGACCCCGCCCAGTGGCTCGGCTTCGTGGGCATGGTGGTGCTCGCGGTCGTGACGTTCACCTGGATCAGCGTGGTGCTCGGGCTCGTGCTCAGCGTCGAGGCGTCCATGTCGGTGAACATGATCTTCCTGTTCGTGCCCTACCTGAGCTCGGGGTTCGTGCCGGTCGACACCATGCCGGACTGGCTGCACGGCTTCGCCGAGCACCAGCCGTTCACGCCGATCATCGAGTCCGTGCGCGGGCTGCTGATGGGCAGCCCCGACGGCGGCACCATCCTCACCGCGTGCGCGTGGCTGGTGGGCGTCCTCGCCGCGAGCGTCGCCGCCGGCAGCGTGCTGTACCGCCGTCGGACCGC
Source organism: Isoptericola sp. NPDC057391 (assembly GCF_042668085.1). Classification (NCBI taxonomy): domain Bacteria; kingdom Bacillati; phylum Actinomycetota; class Actinomycetes; order Micrococcales; family Promicromonosporaceae; genus Isoptericola; species Isoptericola sp. NPDC057391. The sequence continues at coordinate 4,401 of NZ_JBHVBO010000261.1, forward strand.
CCGCTGACCCCGAGGGACCGTTGTGGGTGGGCTCGTGGCCCCGTTCCGACC
>NZ_JBHVBO010000262.1:0-4320 GCF_042668085.1 Isoptericola sp. NPDC057391
GGGCGGGCGACGGCGGTCACGCCGTGGCGCGCGCGGAGAAGTCGGCATACGTCGTCGCGCCGAGGCGCGCGTCGCCCTGCGGCACGATCGAGTCGTCGGCCAGCACGGCCCCGAAGTAGGGCGCGGCGGGGTCGGCCACGACCGGGCGGTTGTCGCCCGCCGCCGCGAGCGCGGCCGCGATGAACTCGTCGAACCGCACCCGCTCCGGTCCGGCGACGTCGAGCACGCCGTCGAGCGGCTCCCCCGCGGCCGCCTCGGCCACGAACCGCGCCACGTCCGCCGACGCGATCGGCTGGAACCCCACCGGCGGGATGCGCACCACGCCGTCCACGGTGGCGCCGTCGGCGATCCGCGGGGCGAACTCGAAGAACTGCGTCGCACGGACGACCGTCCACGGGACGCCGCCGGCGCGGATCAGCTCCTCCTGCGCCACCTTGGCCCGCAGGTACCCGGAGTCCGGGTTCCGGTCGGCGCCCACGATCGACAGCGCGACGTGGTGCCGCACCCCCGCCCGCCTCTCGGCGTCGAGCAGGGTGCGCGTCGACGTCGTGAAGAAGCGCAGCACGTCGTCGTCGGCGAACGACGGCGAGTTCGACACGTCCACGACGACGTCGGCGCCCGCGAGCGCCACGTCCACCCCCCGGCCGGTCAGGGTGTCCACGCCCGTGCTCGGCGCGGCGGCGCCGGCGTCGTGCCCAGCCTCCGTGAGGTGCGCGATGGCCTGCGCCCCGATCCGTCCCGTCCCTCCGACGACCACGATCTTCATGAGCCTGTCCTCTCTGCGGTACCACTGGCACGGGCGGCCCGGTGGCCGCCTCCGCCCTGTCGACCGGGGACGGTGGCGGGCCGTGACAGGCGCCGACCGGTGAACCCGGTCACACCGGAATCTCGCGCCGTCCTCGCACGTTCTCCTCCGGACCGCCCGGACACCCCCGGGCGACCATCGCGAGACCAGTGGGAGGATCGCCTCATGACGGACCAGAGCACCGCGCCCGACACCGCCGCCGGCCCCGAGACGGACGCCGCGGCCCCCGTGACGCCGTCGCCCACCGACCCGCTGTGGGTGGAGCGCACCGGCAACCGCACCTACCGCGGGCACACCGCCCGCGGCGCGAGCGTGGAGATCGGGCCGGTGGAGGCGGGCGCCGTCTTCACGCCGGGCGAGCTGCTCAAGATCGCGCTGGCCGCGTGCGCGGGCATGAGCAGCGACACGAAGTTCGCCCGCGTGCTCGGCGAGGCGTACGAGGCCGTGATCCGGGTCGAGGACGCGAAGGACATGGACGAGGACCGGTACCCGGTGCTCACCGAGCGCTTCGAGATCGACCTGTCGGGCCTCGACGAGGCCACGCGGAACAAGACTCTCCTGCTGGCGCAGCGCTCGATCGACCGGGCCTGCACCGTGGGCCGCACCCTCAAGGCGGGCGCCCTGGTGCCTCCGGCCGTCTTCGAGCAGCCGGCGGCCGGCGACGCGGAGGACGCCGCGTCGTGACCGCGCGGGGCAGGGGTGGCGAGGGCTCGACGCCGGGCGACGAGGTCGTGCGCCCCGACGGGCCCGGCGACGAGGTCGCCGCGGCCGGCGACCCGGCCGCGCGCCGCGAGGAGTGGACCCGGTACCGGCCGACACCGCTGCTCGACGCGCTCCTCGACCGGGCCGTGACGATCCCGTCCGCCGCGATCCACAAGCACGTGGACCGTCTGCGGGCGCGCAACCCCGAGGCCGACCCGGCCGGGATCGTACGGATCCTGGAGAAGGAGTACCTGGCCCTGCTGGCGACGGCGGGCGGCGCCGTGGGCGCGGCGGCCGCGGCGCCGTCCGTCGGGACGGCGGCCGCGACGGCCCTCACGACGGGCGACGTCGCGACCTTCTTCGGGGCGTCGGCGGCGTTCGCGCTCGCCGTCGCCGACGTGCACGGCATCGAGATCGACGACGTGCCGCGCCGTCGTGCCCTGCTCCTGGCGACCGTGCTGGGCGACCGGGGCGCGAAGGACGTGGAGAACGCGATCGGCGGCTCCTCCGTGGCGTGGGGCAAGGTGCTGCTCACGTCCATGCCGCAGACCACGATCAAGCGCGTCAACAAGACGCTCGCCCGCCAGTTCCTCAAGCGGCAGGTCGCCAAGCAGGGCTCGCTCGCGCTCGGCCGGCTGCTGCCGTTCGGTGTCGGGTTCGTGGTCGGCATCGCGGGCGGCCGCGCGCTCGGGCACGGCGTCGTGGCGCAGTCGCGGCGGGCGTTCGGCCCGCCGCCCGAGCACTTCCCGCGCGTCGTGGAGGCGGTGCTCGAGCCGGGCGACGCCGTCCCGACGCTCCGCCCCCTCGAGACGCCCCGGCGCACGTCGGCGAGCCGGTGGCTGCCGCGGCGCAAGGGTCGCGGCGGCGCGCCGGAGGACGACGGCTCGTGACGGCGCCCGCCACGCCCCCGGCACACCGCGTCGAGGTGGCGCGCGTCGTGCCGGTGGAGGCGTCCGTCGCGTTCGCCTGGGTCGCGGACCTGCGCACCCACCCGCGCTGGATGGTCGCCACCCGGCTCCAGGGGCCCGCGGGTCACGGCCCCGAGCTGGGCGACCGCTGCACGATGGCGAGCGGGCCGGGCGCGCGGCGGGACCCCGCGAGCACCCTGGGCCGCCTGGTGATCGTCGACCGGATGGTCGTGGAGCAGCTGGAGCGCCCGTCCACCGCCTCCGCGCGGGTGGGGCGCACCCGGCTGCGCAAGCTCGGGCCGGTGCTGCTCGGCGAGGCGGGCTTCGACGTCGTCCCGGTAGACGCCGGCCGCTGCCGCGTCGTGTGGTGGGAGGAGGCCTGGCTCGCCGGGCCGCTCCCCCGGGCCGTCACCGCCCCGCTCGTCGGGCTCGCCCTGCAGGGCTTCATGCGTCTCTCGCTGCGCCGGCTCGCGCGGGCGCTCGACCGCCGGAGCTGACCGCCCACCACCGTGGTGGGACGCCCTGCCGTCGTCGAGCCGTGGCCGGTATGGTCCGTGGGGTGAGCACCGAGGGTTCCACCGCGCCGTCGTCCACCCCGTCCGCAGGCCTCGCCGAGAGGCTCGAGGACCTGCGCCGCCAGTACGCGGAGCTGCAGGCCCGCGGCCTGAAGCTCGATCTCACGCGGGGCAAGCCGTCCGCCGAGCAGCTCGACCTCTCCGAGGAGCTGCTGGCCCTGCCGGGCGAGGGCCACCACACGGCCGAGGACGGCACGGACGCCCGCAACTACGGCGGCCTCGCCGGGCTGCCCGAGCTGCGCCGCATCTTCGCCGAGCTGCTCGGCGTGCCGGTCGACCAGCTCCTCGCACAGGGGAACGCGTCGCTGACGCTCATGTACGACACGATCGTGCAGGCGCTGCTGTTCGGCGTGCCGGGCTCCGAGCGGCCCTGGTCGCGCGAGGAGCAGATCACGTTCGTGTGCCCCGTGCCCGGCTACGACCGGCACTTCGCGATCTGCGAGGAGCTGGGCATCCGCATGGTCACCGTGCCGATGACGCCCGACGGCCCCGACGCGGAGGCCGTCGCCGCGCTCGTCGCCGACGACCCGACGGTCAAGGGCCTGTGGGTGGTGCCCACCTACGCCAACCCGGACGGCTCGGTCGTCTCGGAGGCCGTCGCCCGGCGCCTCGTGTCGATGCCCGCCGCGGCGCCCGACTTCCGCATCTTCTGGGACAACGCCTACGCCGTGCACCACCTCACGGAGCACGAGGCGAAGTCCGCGAACGCGATCGACCTCGCCGCCGAGGCCGGCAACCCCGACCGGGTCCTGATGTACGCGTCGACGTCGAAGATCACGTTCGCCGGCTCCGGGGTCGCGTTCTTCGCGTCGTCGCCCGCCAACGTCGCCTGGTTCACGAAGCACCTGGGCATCCGCTCGATCGGGCCGGACAAGATCAACCACCTGCGGCACGCCCGGTTCTTCGGCGACGCCGAGGGCGTGCGCGCCCACATGCGCAGGCACCGCGAGATCCTCGCGCCCAAGTTCCGCGCCGTCGTCGACATCCTCGACGAGCGCCTCGGCGACGTCGGCGTCGCCACCTGGACCCGGCCCGACGGCGGGTACTTCGTCTCCGTCGACGTCGTGCCGGGCACCGCGTCGCGCGTCGTGCAGCTCGCCAAGGAGGCCGGCATCGCGCTCACGCCCGCCGGCGCCACGTTCCCGTACCACCGCGACCCGGACGACCGGAACCTGCGCCTCGCGCCCACCATGCCGCCGCTGGACGAGGTGCGCGTCGCGATGGACGGCGTCGCCACCTGCATCCTGCTCGCCGCCGCGGAGGCCGCCACCTCCTGACCCGGCCTCCGTTGTGGGTGTGACGGTGGCCCCGTTCCGACGCGGAACGGGGC
>NZ_JBHVBO010000263.1:0-4285 GCF_042668085.1 Isoptericola sp. NPDC057391
GTCCGGCGCCGCACCGCGGCGCCGCTTGCCGCCCACGTGCGACGTCGCCTGCGCCGACGCTGCCGTGCCCGACGGCGCGCTCGGCGGGGTCGCCTCGTGCCCGGTGAGCGCCGAGGCGATCTCCTCGGCGGCGCCGGCGCTCGCGACGGGCGCGTCCGCGGCGTCGCTCGCGAGGAGCAGGTCGCGGTACGGGCCGTCCTCGCGGGCGAGCCGCGCCCGCGGGCCCTGCTGCACGACGCGGCCGTGGTCGAGGGCGGCGAGCAGGTCGGCCCGCTCGATGGTGGTGAGCCGGTGCGCGACGAGCACGCCCGTGCGGCCGGCGAGCAGCCGCTCCGACGCCGCGACCACGCGTGCCTCCGTGAGCGGGTCCATGCGGGCGGTCGCCTCGTCGAGCACGACCACCTGGACGTCGCGCACGAGCAGGCGCGCGAACGCGACGAGCTGCTCCTCCCCCGCCGACAGCGACGTGCCGCCCGGCCCGAGCAGCGTGTCGAGACCGTCGGGAAGGCCCGACACCCAGGCCTCCAGCCGCAGCTCGCGCACCGCGGCCTCGACGTCCTCGCGCGGGACGTCGGCGAACAGCGCGATGTTCTCAGCCAGCGTGCCGGCCAGGATCTCGGTGCGCTGCGTGACGACGCCCACCGCGGCGCGCAGCTTCTGCAGGTCGAGGTCGCGCACGTCGACGCCGCCCAGGAACACCGTGCCGGGCTCCGGCTCGACGGCGCGCGACAGCAGCGACGCGAGCGTGGACTTGCCCGACCCGGTGCGCCCGACGAGCGCCACGGTCTGCCCCGCCGGCACGTGCAGGCTCACGCCCTGCAGCGCGAACGTGCCCTCGGCGTACGAGAAGTGCAGGTCGCGCAGCTCGATGCCGACGGGGCCCTCGGGCAGGTCGCGGCCGCCCGTCGGCTCCGGCTCGACGGACAGCATCTGGCGGATGCGCGTGATCGCGCCCAGCCCTTCCTGGATGTCCGGCAGGTGGTGGATGAGGTTGTCCACCTGCCCCACGAACATGGCCGTGACCAGGAACAGCGTGACGAGGTCCTGGACCTCCAGGGCACCGCCCGAGGCCAGCGCGGCGCCGGTCACCGCGACGCCGGCCAGCAGCGACGCGAGCACCAGGCCGGCCCGGCGCAGCATCTTCGACTCGACGACCACCACGGCGCGGAACTTGCGGTGCACGTCCGCGGAGCGCTGCGCCAGGCGGCGGATCGCGAACGGCTGGCCGAGGCTGGTGCGCAGGTCGTCGCGGGCGGCGACGGACTCCTCGAAGGCGGCCGCGTGGTCGGTCCACGCGGCCTCCTCGATCACCTTGCGGCGCGCGATCTCGCCCAGCATCGGGCGCACCAGCACGCCGGCGAGCGCCCCCAGGAGCGGGAATAGCGCCCACGCGGGCCACCAGGTGATGCCTGCGACCACGTACATGGGCACGACGCCGACCACGGTGCGGCCCGCGCCCCACAGCTGGCGGCGCACGAGCGTGCCGACGGCGTGCGTGTCGTCGTCGACCCGGTCGAGCACCTCGCCCACGGCCTGCTCGGTGAGGGTGGCCAGCGGCTGGTGCAGCGCGGCGGTGAGCAGGTCGCCGCGCAGGCGCCCCTCGGCGCGGTCGACGACGCCCGCCCACACGACCTGCCCGGCCGTGTCGAACAGGGCGGCGCCGACCACGCAGAGCGCGAGCAGCGACAGCAGGGCACCGGTCGGGTCGTCCGCGAGGCGGCCCGCGACGACCGTGCCGAGCGCGGCACCCACCGCCCCGAGGGTGAGCGCGACCAGCGCGACCGCCGCGACAGGCCCGCGCAGCCGCCGCCAGTCGAGGCGGCGGGACGGGTCCGTCGACGACGGGATGGCGGTGGGGGTGGCGTGGTCCGCGCGCGCGGCAGGGGCGTCGATCATGGCCCGAGAAGCCTATGCGGCGCCCCCGACGCCGCGCCGCAGATTTTCCGTCAGATCAGGCCGAGCGCGCGGACGGCGTCCCGCTCCTCGGAGAGCTCCTGCACGCTGGCCGCGATCCGCTCGCGGGAGAACTCGTCGACGTCGAGCCCCTCCACGACCTCCCAGGCCCCGCCGGACGACGTCACCGGGAACGACGAGACGAGACCCTCCGGTACGCCGTACTGCCCCGTCGACCACAGGCCCGCGCTGGTCCAGTCGCCCTCGGCCGTGCCCCGCACCCAGTCGTGGACGTGGTCGATCGCCGCGTTCGCCGCGGACGCCGCCGACGACGCCCCGCGCGCGTCGATGATCGCGGCGCCGCGCTTGGCGACGGTCGGGATGAAGTCGTCGGTGAGCCAGAGCCTGTCCTCGTCCGCGTACCGTGCGCCCGGAGTCCCCGCGACGTCGGCCCGGAACACGTCCGGGTACTGGCTCGCGGAGTGGTTGCCCCAGATCGTCACGCGGCGCACCTGCGAGACCGGCACGTCCGCCCGCTTCGCGAGCTGCGACAGCGCGCGGTTGTGGTCGAGGCGGGTCATCGCCGTGAAGCGGTCCTTCGGCACGTCCGGCGCGTTCGACGCCGCGATCAGCGCGTTCGTGTTGGCCGGGTTGCCCACGACCAGCACCCGCACGTCGTCGGCCGCACCCGCATTGATGGCCCGGCCCTGCGGGCCGAAGATGCCGCCGTTCGCCTCGAGCAGGTCCGCCCGCTCCATGCCCGGGCCGCGCGGCCGGGCACCGACCAGCAGCGCGATGTTGGTGCCCGCGAAGCCCGCCGTCGGGTCGTCGTGGATGTCGATGCCGTCCAGCAGCGGGAACGCGCAGTCGTCGAGCTCCATCGCGGTGCCCTCGGCCGCCTTCACCGCCTGCGGGATCTCCAGCAGCCGCAGCCGCACGGGGGTGTCGGGGCCGAGCATCGCGCCCGACGCGATCCGGAAGAGCAGCGCGTACCCGATCTGGCCCGCCGCCCCGGTGACGGTGACGTTCACTGGTGTGGTCATGCCCCTACTCTGACGCAGCCGAGCGCCCGGGTCGACCGCCACTCCGGACGGGGCTCCGGACGATGGTCCGGCCCGGCTCCGACCGGCGCGCCGACCGCCGTGGCGGAGCGCGACCTGGGACGACGCGCGGTAACGTGCCAGGAGCGCCACCGTCGGCCCGCGCTCAGCAACCGTTCAGACCCCGGTGGAAGCATGCCCGCGCAGCCGGCCGTGAGGCCGGGCACGCACGACCGGCCCTCCACCGCGGGGGCACACCGAGACGCCCGTCTCCCGAGCAGAGAAGGACCCTCATGTCCCAGCACATCGCCGCCGAGAGCGGTACCGCTCCGGTCGACGTCGAGACGGCGGCCGACATCCCCGAGCACGGACTGTTCGCGCGGCTGGCCGCCGAGGCCTTCGGCACGTTCGTGCTGGTGCTCGGCATCGTCGGCACCGCGACGTTCAACGCCGTCAACAACGGCCAGATCCTCCCGGTGGCACTCGCCGGAGGCATCCTCGTCATGGGCGCCATCGCCGCCGTCGGCGGCGTGTCCGGCGGCCACTTCAACCCGGCCGTGACCTTCGGCCTCACGCTCGGGGGCCGCGCCGCGTGGCGCGACCTCGTGCCGTACTGGGGCGCCCAGCTCGTCGGCGGTACCGCCGCCGCGGCCGTGATGTTCTCGATCATTCCCGAGTCGTTCCCCGCGCTGACCGGGGCCGAGGACAAGGCCGCGCTCTTCCAGGGCACCGCGAACGGCTTCGGTTCGCACTCGCCCCTCGCGGCCCTCACCGCGGGCGCCGCGCAGAGCGGCGCCACCCCTGCCGAGTTCTCGATGTGGGCCGCCATCCTCGTCGAGGTGATCGTCACCGCCGTCTTCGTCGGCGTCATCCTCGGCGTGACGAGCAAGCGCTCGACCGTCACCTACGCCCCGGTCGTCATCGGCCTGACCCTCGGTGCGATGCTCATCGTCGCCTGGCCGGTCACCAACGCGTCGCTCAACCCGGCCCGCTCGTTCGCCTCGGCGGTGTTCGGCGGCGGCTGGACGTGGGGCCAGCTGTGGGTGTTCATCGTCGCCCCGCTCCTGGGTGGGGCGCTCGCCGCGCTGTTCTACCGGGCGTTCGCCCCGATCCCCTCGGTCGTCCAGGTCGAGGTCGGCTCCGCGGCCGGTGACGACCTCGGCGACGAGCCCCGTGAGCACGACGTCGTCGACGACGGCGCCCTGCCCGAGGCCGACGCGGCCGAGAAGCCCGACGCCGCCGGGACCGCCGTCGACGACGGCGCGACTCCGGGCACGGACGACGAGCCGAAGGGCGACGCACCGCGCGCCTGACGCCTCGCACGCACGAGGGCCGGCACCCTGCGGGGTGCC
>NZ_JBHVBO010000264.1:0-4186 GCF_042668085.1 Isoptericola sp. NPDC057391
GGGGTCGGGGGGGGGGCGGTGTGGGGTGTTCCCGTAATCACACTCTCTCGGTTCCGGGGCGGTGGGGGGGGTGCGTGGGGGGGGGGGGGGGGGGGGCCCGCCGGAGGGGCGCGCCCCCACCGCGAGGTCGGGGGAGGGGCGAGGTCAGGGCGCGGAGCCCGCCGCCGCGGCCTGCTCCGCCTGGGCGTTCGACTGGTCGAGCAGCTCCTGCATGCGCGGCTGCACCTCGGCGAGGTAGTCGGCCGCCTCCTGCTCGCCGTCGAGCACGGGCTGGATGCCGACCCACAGCTCGTCGTACCACTCGGCGCCGTAGGTGAAAGAGGCCGGCATCGCGCGCCCGTAGTCCTCGGCGATGTCGAGGAACTCCTGGCGGTTCTTCGGCTCCACCGCGTCGTCCTTCTCGACCTCGGCCGCCCACTCCTTCGCCGTGTCGATCCGGTTGGGGATCTGGACGTTGGCGTCGACGAGGGTCTGCTGCGCGGTCTCGTCGGTGGAGAGGTAGGTGGCCAGCTTCACGGCGTCCTCGGGCAGGTCGGTCGTGGAGGAGACGCCGATCCCGAGCGAGCCGACCCAGGTGGCGGGCTCACCGGTCTTGCCGACGGGCCACGGCATGAGGTCGTACTCGAAGTCGAGCTCGTTGTAGGCGCTCATGTCCCACGGGCCGACGGGGAAGAAGCCGATCTCCCCGGCCATGAAGCGCTGGTAGGTGTCGAGCGTCTGGGCCTGCTCGGGGTTCGGCGTCACGCCGTCCGCGGTGAGGTCGGCGATGAACTGGATCGCCTCCGCGAACTCCGGGGTGTCGACGGTGACCTGCGTGTGGTCCTCGTTGGTCCAGTCGCCGCCGTTGCTCCAGACGAAGGCCTGCGAGTTCCACTGGACGTTGAGCCCGGTGCCCCACTGGTCGGTCTCGCCGTCGCCGTCGGTGTCCTGGGTGAGCTTCTTGCAGATCTCGAGCCACTCGTCCCAGGTGAGGGGCTCGTCCGGGTCGGGCCGGTCGATGCCGGCCTCCTTCAGCATGTCGGCGTTGTAGCCGAACGCGAAGGGGCCGATGTCCTTGGGCAGGCCGTAGAGCTTGCCCTCGGGGGTGCCCTGGACGGTGCCGTCGAACCGGTAGGAGTCCACGCCGTAGGGCCAGATGTTGTCGAGGTCGACCCCCTGCTCGGCCACCTGGTCGGTGATGTCCATGAGGACGCCGGAGCTCACGTAGGACTGCAGGCTGGCCTGCTCGATGTAGAACACGTCGGGCACCTTGTTGCCCGCGACGGCGGCCTGGAGCTTCTGGGCGTACTGGTCCGCCGAGGTGACGATCATCTTGACCTTCACGCCGGTGTCCTCGGTGAAGCGGTCGATGGCCTCCTGGTAGGCCTTCTTCTCGTCCTCGCCGCCGCGGAACATGAACGTGAGCGTGCCGTCGTCGGCGCCGCTCCCGCCGCCGGAGCCGCAGGCGGCGAGGGTGCTGGCGGCCACCAGGCCGGCGGCGATGCCGGCGATCAGGCGTGACTTCCTCATCACGGGGTCCTCTCGGGGAGATCCGGTCCGCTCCGGTGCGACGTCGCCCCGATGCGGTTTACATCGATGAAGAGCCATCGACGGCGCCCAATCTGGCACGGCGCGGGCGGCGTGGTCAAGTGGCCCAGGTCACGCCTCTGCAACGATGAAGAACGAACCGGGGTCGGCGAGGTAGTGCGGCACCGCGCGAGGTAGTACGGCACCGCGCGAGGTAGTACGGCGCGGCGCGAGGCACTACCTCGCGGAGTGCGGAACTACCTCGCGGAGTGCGGGACTACCTCGCCGAGCCCGGTGGCCGTGGTCGACGGGAGACCGGGGCGGGCCGATCGGCTAGGATCGCGAGGGTCGCGACTGGCGTACAGGTGGATCACCACCGGGGAGCGACGCGCTGTGCAGACGACGGGTCGTTCGCCTGGGCCCGGTCGTCGTCCGACACGTCCGTCCGACACAGCTGGAGAACGCCGATGAGCACTCCCGACCCCACGTTCAACGCGCCCCTCGCGGAGCTCGACCCCGAGATCGCCGCCGTCCTCGAGGGTGAGCTGACCCGTCAGCGCGACACCCTCGAGATGATCGCGAGCGAGAACTTCGTGCCGCGCGCGGTGCTGCAGGCGCAGGGCAGCGTCCTCACCAACAAGTACGCCGAGGGCTACCCGGGCCGCCGCTACTACGGCGGCTGCGAGCAGGTCGACATCGCGGAGAACCTCGCGATCGCCCGCGCCAAGGACCTGTTCGGCGCCGAGGCCGCCAACGTGCAGCCGCACTCCGGCGCGCAGGCCAACGCCGCCGTGCTGCACGCCCTCATCAACGCGGGCGACAAGATCCTCGGCCTCGAGCTGGCCCACGGCGGCCACCTCACGCACGGCATGAAGATCAACTTCTCCGGCAAGCTCTACGACGTCGGCGCCTACGGCGTGGACCCGCAGTCCTACCGCATCGAGATGGACGAGGTGCGCAAGCGCGCGCTCGAGCACCGTCCCGACGTCATCATCGCCGGCTGGTCCGCGTACCCCCGCCACCTCGACTTCGCGGCCTTCCGCGAGGTCGCGGACGAGGTCGGCGCCAAGCTGTGGGTCGACATGGCGCACTTCGCCGGCCTCGTGGCCGCGGGCCTGCACCCGAGCCCGGTGCCGCACGCCGACGTCGTGTCCTCCACGGTGCACAAGACCATCGGCGGCCCGCGCTCCGGCTTCATCCTGAGCAAGGAGGAGCACGCCAAGAAGATCAACTCGGCGGTGTTCCCGGGCCAGCAGGGCGGCCCGCTCATGCACGTCATCGCGGCCAAGGCCGTGGCGTTCAAGGTCGCGGGGACCGACGAGTTCAAGGACCGCCAGGAGCGCACGCTGCGCGGCGCGCAGATCATCGCCGAGCGCCTGTCCCAGGCCGACGTCGCGGAGCAGGGCGTCTCCGTCCTCACCGGCGGCACCGACGTGCACCTGGTGCTCGTCGACCTGCGGAACTCCGCGCTCGACGGCCAGCAGGCGGAGGACCTCCTGCACGACGCCGGCATCACCGTGAACCGCAACGCCGTGCCCTTCGACCCGCGCCCGCCGCGCGTCACCTCCGGCCTGCGCATCGGCACGCCGGCGCTCGCCACGCGCGGGTTCGGCGATGCCGAGTTCACCGAGGTCGCCGACATCATCGCCGTCGCGCTGCGCGACGGCGCCTCCGCCGACGTCGACGCCCTCGCGGCCCGCGTCGCGGCGCTCACCGCGGACTTCCCGCTCTACCCCGGGCTGTCCCAGTGACCGCGCAGGTCCTGGACGGCAAGGCCACCGCGGCCACGATCAAGGCCGAGCTGCGCGAGCGGGTGACCGCGCTGCGCGAGCGCGGCGTCGTGCCGGGGCTCGGCACGCTGCTCGTGGGCGAGGACCCGGGCTCGCAGTGGTACGTGGCCGGCAAGCACCGCGACTGCGCGGAGGTGGGCATCGAGTCCATCCGCGAGGACCTGCCGGCGACCGCCACGCAGGAGGAGATCGAGGCGGCCGTGCGCCGGCTCAACGAGGACCCGGCCTGCACCGGGTTCATCGTGCAGCTCCCGCTGCCGAAGGGTGTCGACACCAACGGCGTGCTCGAGCTGATCGACCCGGACAAGGACGCCGACGGCCTGCACCCGACCAACCTCGGCCGGCTCGTGCTGCGGGTCAACGAGGAGGTCACCTCCCCGCTGCCGTGCACGCCCCGCGGCATCATCGACCTGCTGCTGCGGCACGACGTCGACCTCCAGGGCAAGGAGGTCGTCGTGGTGGGCCGCGGTGTGACCGTCGGCCGCTCGATCGGGCTCCTGCTCACGCGCCGCGCGGTCAACGCGACCGTCACCCTCACGCACACCGGCACCACCGACCTGCCGGCCCTCGTCAAGCGGGCCGACGTCGTCGTCGCGGCGGCCGGGGTCAAGGGCATCGTCACGGCGGACATGGTCAAGCCGGGCGCCGTGCTGGTCGACGTCGGCGTCTCCCGGGAGACCGACCCGGAGACGGGGAAGTCGCGCGTCGTGGGCGACATCGACCCGGCCGCGCGCGAGGTCGCGTCCTGGTACTCGCCCAACCCCGGCGGCGTCGGGCCGATGACGCGTGCCATGCTGCTGGCCAACGTCGTGGACACCGCGGAGCGCCAGGCCGGCTGACGCCCGCACCCGCGTCCGCAGCGACTTCCGGGCCCGTCGTCCCCTCGGGGG
>NZ_JBHVBO010000265.1:0-4140 GCF_042668085.1 Isoptericola sp. NPDC057391
GCGCCGTCGTCCTCGGCCGGGTCGTACGCCCCAGCCCTCGCCCGGCCGTCGCCGTCCACGGCGCCCGGGTCGGCGTCGGCCTCCGGCCGCAGGCCGGCGCCGCGGTGCAGCGCACCGGAGACGGTCGCGATGCGCGACGTCACGGCACGCGTCACCGCCCGCAGCCCCTCCGGCTGCCGCCACGCCGTGCCCAGCACGACGGTGCGCGCGTCGAACGCGCCGACGACCCCGGCCCGCGCCGGCGCCGCGGCCCGCCCGACCAGCCCCGGAGACGCGCCGCGGAACCCCTGCACCGCAGAGTCCGGGTCCGCCAGCAGCACGAGGCGCGCGCCCGCGTCGTGCAGCACGTGCAGCAGCCGCGCGGTGGCGACCGTCGCCTCCTGGTAGTCGTCCACGACGACGAGGTCCCAGGACGGCCGCGGCACGTCCGGCAGCTCGTCGTCCCAGCCCGCGAGCGCGTGCGCCGCCTCGTCGATCACGCCGGCAGGGTCGTACCGGGCGCCGGCGTCCGGGGTGCCGAGGCGCAGCGTCGTGACGTCCAGGTACTCCTCGTAGAGCTGCGCGGCGAGCACCCACTCGGGACGGTCGTGCCGCCGGCCGAGCTCGTCGAGCTCCACGGGCCCCAGCCCCCGCTCCGCCGCGCGCATGAGCAGGTCGCGCAGCTCCTGGCGCAGCCCGCGCAGGCCGAGCGACTCCTCCGGCAGCCCCGCCGGCAGCACGAGGTCGGTGCCCTCCCCCGACAGGTGGCCCTCGAGCAGCTCGGCCAGCACCAGGTCCTGCTCCGGCCCGGAGACCAGCGTGGGCACCGCGTCGCCGTGCGCCGCCGCCCGGGCCCGCAGCACCGCGAACGCCGCCGACGCGGGCGTGCGCACCATCGGCGCCCCGACGGTGCGGCCCGCGCGCGCGGTCACCTCGTCCCGCAGCCGCGCCGCCGACCGGCGCGACGCCGCAAGCACCAGCACGCGCGACGGGTCGATGCCCGGCGCGCCGTCCTCGCCGCGCATGGCCCGCACCGCAGCCGTCGTCGCGACCGTCGTCCGGCCCGTGCCCGGCGCGCCGACCACGAGCGTGACGTCGCCCTCGAGCGAGGCAGCGACCGCGGCCTCCTGCGTCGCGTCCAGCACGACGTCGGCGTTCGCGACCTCGGCAGGCTCCGGCACCACGAGGCGCACGGCGGGAGAGGCGGCTGACGTCACGGGACCGATTCGACCATGCCCCACCGACAGCCCCACCGACAGCCCCACCGACAGCCCCGCCGACCCGACCGTCGGGCCCCGCGCGACCGGCAGTTTCACCCTCCGCTGACAAACGCCGTCCGAGCCGGTCGCGGCGCGCGGCCGTGGCTAGGATCGTTCGGGACGTCCGGGATGACCGGGATCGACAGCGGCCGGCAGACGGCCGACAGACGCGCGCCGGCACGACCGGCGCGGCTCGCGAAGGAGACAACGTGGAGATCACGATCGGTGTGCAGAACCTGGCCCGCGAGCTGGTCGTCGAGACCGACCAGACGGCGGAGGACGTGACCGCCGCGGTGCGCAGCGCGATCGCCGACGGGGGGCTCCTGGAGCTGACCGACTCGCGGGGGCGCACCATCCTCGTCCCGACCGCCACGATCGGCTACGTCGAGGTGGGCGCCACCGAGCAGCCCCGGGTGGGCTTCGGCGCCCTCTGACGGGCGTCAGGCGGCGAGGCCCAGGCGGTCCATCCGGCGCGTGTGCTCCGCGGTGAGCCGCGACACGAGCCACGCCTGCGCGGACGCGCCGCCTTCGTCGGCGACCTCCCGTGCGCGGGCGGCCAGCGCGGCCAGCGGCGGGTGCGCCGCGAGCAGCACGGGCACGAGCCCCAGCGCCTCGCCGACGACGCGCCGCCCCCACAGCGCCAGGCGGGCGGCGAGCACGCCGTCCGCCGCGGCGGCCGCCGCCAGGACGGCGGTCGCCGGGTCGTCGCGGCGAGGCTCGCCCACCGCGGCCACGAAAGCCGTGGCGCCGGCGGGCAGCCCGGCGGCGAGCTCGCGGCACAGGTCCTGCGCGACGCCGAGCCCCACGACGCTCTTGAGCAGCCCCTCCGCCCAGCCCGACGGCACCGTGCGGGCGTCGAAGTCCGCGAGCACACCGTCGAAGGGCGCCATCGCCGCGGCCGCGCCCCCGGCTCCGGTGGCGGTGAGGCCGAGCAGCCGCTGCTGACGGTCGAGCGACTCCCCCGCCGCCGTCGCGAGCGTCTGGCGGGCGGCGAGGTCCGGCGCGTCCACCGACCGGGCCGCGAGCAGCCCGAACGCGGCCAGCTCCGTGTAGGCCGCGAGCCCCACGAGCGTCGTCAGGGCGGGGTCCGGGGTGCTTCGCTGCTGGCTCACGCGCCCAGGATAGGGGCGCCGGCCGGTCGCGCCGCCGGGTCTCCACCGTGTCCCCGCCGTGTCCCGCTCGGTGTCGCGCCCCCGTCGCGTACCATGGGGGAGTACTTCGGTTGCCCGGTCGTCACGCTATGGGTCTTCATGCATCGACTCGGCCGCTGCGGCTCGGCGGGACCCCCGCGGGCCTGAGCGACGTTCTTCCGCGATCGGCTGCCGACCACCTCGGCGCTCCTTGCGACCCGAACACGGCCCGTCGCCGGACCTCCGGCACGATCGGGAGCCCGGTTCGCGCGCGCCGACGAGCAGACGAAGGTACCCGTGACCACGACCGACCCCGCCGCCACCGCGGCCCCCACGACGCCCGCCGCCGGCGAGCCCGACTACTCCACCCCCGCCGCCATCCAGGCGCAGGACGTGTCCTTCGCGGACTTCGGGGTGCGCCCCGAGATCGTCGAGGCCCTGCGCGAGTCCGGCATCACCCACCCCTTCCCCATCCAGGCGATGACGCTGCCGGTGGCGCTGCAGGGGCACGACATCATCGGCCAGGCCAAGACCGGCACGGGCAAGACCCTCGGCTTCGGCGTGCCGCTGCTGCACCGCGTCGTCGCGCCGGGCGAGCCCGGCTTCGACGAGCTGCCCGCCCCGGGCAAGCCCCAGGCCCTCGTCGTCGCGCCGACCCGCGAGCTCGCCGTCCAGGTCGCGAACGACCTCGCCACGGCGTCGAAGAAGCGCTCCGTGCGCATCGCGCAGATCTACGGCGGCCGCGCGTACGAGCCGCAGATCGAGATGCTGAACCACGGCGTCGAGGTCGTCGTCGGCACGCCGGGCCGCATGGTCGACCTGCTCAACCAGGGCCACCTCAACCTCACCCGCGCGGCCACGGTCGTGCTGGACGAGGCGGACGAGATGCTCGACCTGGGCTTCCTGCCCGACGTCGAGAAGATCCTCGCCCGCACGCCCGCGGTGCGGCACACGATGCTGTTCAGCGCGACGATGCCCGGCCCGGTCGTCTCGATGGCCCGCCGCTACATGTCGCAGCCGACGCACATCCGCGCGGCCGACCCGGACGACGGCGGCGCGACCGTGAAGAACACCCGCCAGGTCGTCTACCGCGCCCACGCGCTCGACAAGGTCGAGGTGCTCGCGCGCCTGCTGCAGGCCGAGGGCCGCGGCCGCACGATCGTCTTCGCTCGCACGAAGCGCACCGCCGCGAAGGTGTCCGACGAGCTGCGCGACCGCGGCTTCGCCGCCGGCGCCATCCACGGCGACCTGGGCCAGGGCGCCCGCGAGCAGGCGCTGCGCGCCCTGCGGCACGGCAACATCGACGTGCTCGTGGCCACCGACGTCGCGGCCCGCGGCATCGACGTCGACGACGTCACGCACGTCGTCAACTACCAGTGCCCCGAGGACGAGCGCACCTACCTGCACCGCATCGGCCGCACCGGCCGTGCGGGCAACAAGGGCACCGCCGTCACGTTCGTCGACTGGGACGACGTCCCGCGCTGGCAGATGATCGACCGCACGCTCGACCTGGGCTTCCCCGAGCCCGTCGAGACGTACTCGAGCTCCCCGCACCTGTTCACCGACCTCGGCATCCCCGAGGGCACCAAGGGCCGTCTGCCCAAGGACAAACAGCAGCTCGGCGGCCTGGAGGCCGAGGAGCTCGAGGACCTCGGCGAGACGGGCAAGCGGCACAGCTCGTCGGGCCCGCGCGACGGACAGCGCGGAGGCCAGCGCGGCGGTCGCGACGGCGGGCGCCGGGACGGCGGCTCGCGCGGCGGGCGGGGCGGCGC
>NZ_JBHVBO010000266.1:0-4126 GCF_042668085.1 Isoptericola sp. NPDC057391
CGACGGCCCGCACCCCGACGAGGGGGGTGCGGGCCGTGCGACTCACGTCGCCGGCGTCAGCCGGCCGGGAGCGAGATCAGAGCGGGCGGACGTTCTCCGCCTGCGGGCCCTTCGGGCCCTGCGTGACGTCGAACTCCACGCGCTGCTCCTCGTCCAGGGACCGGTAGCCCTGGGTCTGGATGGCGGAGAAGTGGACGAACACGTCGGCCGAGCCGTCCTCGGGGGCGATGAAGCCGTAGCCCTTCTCGCTGTTGAACCACTTCACGGTTCCGGTGGCCATGCTTACTCCTTCAAGAGGTGTCGACGACCTCGACCGTCGAGATCGCGCATCACGGTGAATCGTCGTCAACTCTTGAGACCAAGGTCCGCCGGGTGACCGCGTCAGTCCTTCCGACGCGTTCGCCGTGGCGCGGACGGGGGACCGTCCGGATCGAGCGAGGCACTGCAACGGGCACAACGGTACGCGAGCGCGAGCACGCGCACCAGTGTTGCCGCACCGGCTGTCCACAGGGTGGTCGCCCCGGTGGACACGAGGCCGACGGGTGCCGATACAAAGGGGTCATGACCATTTCCACCGTCCCCTCCCTGCCCCTGTCCGCCGGCGTCGAGATCCCCCAGGTCGGGCTCGGCGTCTTCCAGGTGCCCGACGACGGCACCCAGGCCAACGTCGAGCAGGCGCTCGAGCTCGGCTACCGGCACGTCGACACCGCGGCCGGCTACTACAACGAGGCGGGCGTCGGCGCGGCGCTGCGCGCGTCTGGGCTGCCCCGCGAGGACGTCTTCCTCACCACCAAGCTGCGCAACGGCGACCAGGGGTACGAGCAGGCGCTGCGCGCCTTCGAGGACTCCCGCCGCGCGCTCGGCGTCGACCAGGTGGATCTCTACCTGATCCACTGGCCGGTGCCCAGCAAGGACCTGTACGTCGAGACGTGGCGGGCGTTCGAGAAGCTGCTCGCCGAGGGCGCCGTCCGCGCGATCGGCGTGTCGAACTTCCTGGTCGAGCACCTCGACCGCCTCGTCGCCGAGACCGACGTCGTGCCCGCCGTGAACCAGGTCGAGGTGCACCCCACCTTCCAGCAGGTCGCGGTGCAGCAGCACTGCCGCGAGCTCGGCATCGCCGTCGAGGCGTACTCGCCGCTCGGCCGCGGGGCCGACCTGGACGCGCCGGCCGTCGTCGCCGCGGCGACGGAGCTCGGCGTCACGCCCGCGCAGGTCGTGCTGCGGTGGGCCGTGCAGCAGGGCCGGATCGTCATCCCTAAGTCGATGTCGGTCGAGCGGCAGGCCACCAACCTGGACGTCTTCTCGTTCGAGCTGTCGGCCGAGCAGATGGCGTCGATCGACGCCCTGGAGGCCGGCGTGGCGGGACGCACGGGGGCGGACCCGGCCACCGCGTCGTTCACGCAGTTCCGCGCCTGACGACGGGCTGCCGAGGGCCGAGTGTGACGTAGGTAACAGGTTCGTCACGATCTGCTGGGAGCGTCCCGCGCGACACGTCCGCGACATACAGTCTCGCTACGTTCAGCGGCACTGAATGCGGTGTTGAGCCGCGAATGTCCTACCTCCAAAAGGGGAACAGCATGATCCGACGCACCACGGCCGCCAAGGGTTTGGCCCTCGCGGCAGTCCTCAGCCTCGGCCTCGCAGCCTGCGCCTCGTCCGACGGCGGGAGCGGCGACAGCACCGAGGGCGGCGGCGGCGGCTCGGCCGAGCCGCTGAAGATCGGCACGATCCTGCCGGTCACAGGCACCCTCGCCTTCCTCGGACCGCCGGAGATCGCCGGCGTCGGCCTCGCGATCGACGACATCAACGCCGCCGGCGGCGTCCTCGGCAACGACGTGACCGTCGAGTGGGGCGACTCCGGTGACAGCACCGACCTCTCGGTGGCGAGCAGCACGGCCACCGACCTCATCGGCAAGGGCGTCTCCGTCGTCATCGGCGCGGCGTCGTCCGCGGTGTCCCTCGGCGTCGTCGACCAGTTCGCCGAGGCCAGCGTCATGCAGATCTCGCCTGCGAACACCGCGGCCGACCTGTCGGGGTACGGAGACTTCTTCGCCCGCACGGCACCGCCGGACACGGTCCAGGGACCGGCGCACGCCGACCTCATCATGGGCGACGGCCACTGCAAGGTGGGCTTCCTCGTCCAGAACGAGGCGTACGGCAACGGTCTGCGCGACTACGTCCAGGAGGCGCTCGAGGCCGGCGGTTGCGAGGCGGTCTACGGCGGCAACGGCGAGGGCCACGAGTTCGCGCCGGGCGAGACGAACTTCGGTGCCCAGGTGACCGACCTGCTCGCACAGAAGCCCGACGCCATCTCGATCATCGCGTTCGAGGAGACCACGGCGATCGTCAACGAGCTCGTCGCGCAGGGCTGGGACTTCAACGGCACCACGTACTTCGTCGACGGGAACCTCTCCAACTACGGCGACGACTTCGACCCGGGCACCCTCGAGGGCGTCCAGGGCACGCTCCCCGGCGCGCAGGCCGACGACGCCTTCCGCGAGGAGCTCCAGACCTGGTACTCGGAGAACGAGAGCGGCGAGCTCAACGACTTCTCCTACTCCGCCGAGTCGTACGACGCCGTCGTCCTCGCCGCGCTCGCGGCGGTCAAGGGCAACGGCACCGACGGCGAGACCATCTCGAAGAACATCCGAGCGGTGTCGGGTGCCGACGGCGGCACGGAGGTGAAGACCTTCGAGGAGGGCGTCAAGGCGCTCGAGGCCGGCGAGGACATCAACTACGTCGGCAAGTCCGGCATCGGGCCGCTCAACGAGTCGAACGACCCCACATCGGCCTTCATCGGCATCTACAAGTACGGCGCCGACAACACGTACACCTACGAGCGGCAGATCGAGGGCAAGATCGAGGAGTGATCCTCGCCCGCTGACCTCGGTACCGACGACGGCCCGGACGCTCCCGCAGAGCGGTCGGGCCGTCGTCGTGCCGAGGTAGTTCAACTCCCCGCGAGGTAGTCGAACAGCCCGCGAGGTAGTCCGAGGTGGGCCGAGGTAGTTCAGAGCGAGGCGAGGTAGTTCGGGGACATCTGCGCGGTTCTCCGGGCCGCAGAGCATGCCCACAGGCGGGGCTTCTCCACAGATTCTCGAGGAGCGGTGAGGACCGCCCCGCTCGACCCGGTCATCGCGCGACCGTGCTTCCATGAGAGAAGCCGAACACCTTCCCGCGATCCGGCGCATCACGGAGATCCTGGGTGCCATGACTGCCCCCGGCTCGCGGCTGCGCCGGATGCTCTCGGCAGACGCCGCGCACCCGCCCCTCGTGCCGCACACGCTCGAGCTCGCGTCGGCCGACGACGTCGTCATGCCGCCCTCCCACGAGGAGGCGATCCTCGCCCTGGTGCGTGAGGTGGCCGACGGCACGGAGGCGCCGCTGTGGTTCAGCCACGAGACGGCGGCGATGGTCCACGGCGCGTGGACGTATCGCACGCCGCAGCTCGTTCACGTGACGCGCGAATGGAACCCCCACGTGGACGGGGAGGGGGAACCGCTGGTGCGCCGCCACCACACGCCGATGCCACCCCAGGACCGGGCCGACGTCCGCGGCGTCCCCGTGACGTCGCTCGCCCGCACGCTGGTGGACTGCATCCGCACCCTGCCGCGCGACGGCGCGCTCGTCGCGTGCGACTCGCTCTTCCGGCGCGGCGCGGACCCCGCGGAGGTCTCCCGGATCATGTCCTCGTCCCGGGGTAAGCGGGGTGTCGTGCAGGCACGAGAGATCCTCGACCTGTGCGACCCGCGCTCCGGCTCGCCGGGAGAGACGGTGACCAGGCTCGCCGCCGCCGATGTCGGGCTCCCTCGCCCCGAGTGTCAGCTGGAGGTGGCGACCGCGCGAGGCACGTGCTTCGTCGACCTGGGCTTCGCCGATGTCCGACTCGCGGTGGAATTCGACGGAGAGCTCAAGTACGACGACGACGCCGAGCGTGTGCTGCGCGAGGAGAGGGCCCGGCAGGACGCGCTGGAGGATGCCGGGTGGATGGTCATCCGTGTCCGGTGGGAGGAGCTCGAGGATCTGGCAGCCCTTGAACACCGTCTGCGCCGTGCGTACCTCGCGGCCCGGCGTCGTGTCCTGCTCGGACTCACGGCTTGAGCGACGGCCCGGCGCACGACGACGG
>NZ_JBHVBO010000267.1:0-4125 GCF_042668085.1 Isoptericola sp. NPDC057391
GTGCCGGGGCGAGCATCGTCGTCACCCGTCCCCCGGCTCGGCGCCCGCGTGCACCAGCTGCGGGCGGGGCTCGTCCGCCGGCGCGTCCGCGTCGGGGCGACGGCTCGCGACCGCGTCGCGGGCCCCCTCGCGGATCTGCAGCACGTCCGGCACGCCGTCGGCGTCCAGGTCGATCGCCGACACGCAGCCCGACCGGCGCCCGTGGCCGTGGCGCACCCGCGCCCACACGTCCGCGTTGAGGCGGGCGCGGCGGCGCTCCTCCTGGCGCTCGGCGTCCAGCCGCGCGAAGTACTCCGCCCGGCGCTGCTCCTGCTCCTCGGTCACGACGAGCCGGGCCGAGGAGCCCGCGGTGAACACCGACGGGTCCTTGCTGCGCCGGCCCCAGCGGATCTCGTTGAAGACGAGGTTGAGCAGGACGGCGACGACGGCGGCGGCCGCGATCCCCGAGTGGAAGATCATGCCCACCCAGGTCGGGAACTGGTCGTAGAAGTCCGGGACGGCGATCGGGATGATGCCGAAGCCGAGGGCGACCGCGACCAGCGTGAGGTTGAGGTTCCCCTCGTACTCGACGCGCGACAGCGTGCGGATCCCCGACACGGCGACCGACCCGAACAGGACGATGCCGGCGCCGCCCAGCACGGGCGACGGGATCGCCGCGACGACCTGCCCGAGCACCGGGAACAGCCCCAGCACGAACAGAACCCCGCCACCCGCCGCGACGGCGAACCGCGAGCGGATGCCGGTGATGGCGACCAGGCCGACGTTCTGCGCGAACGCCGAGGCCGGGAACGAGTTGAGGAACGGCGCGACGAGGGTCGCGGCCATGTCGGCCCGCAGCCCGTCGCCCACCCGCTTCGCGTCGACCTTGGTGTCGAGCACCTCGCCGATCGCGATGAGGTCGGCGGTCGTCTCCGTCATGATCACGAGGATGACGATCGTCATCGAGATGATCGCGCCGATCTCGAAGACCGGGGCCCCGAAGGCGAACGGCGTCGGCAGCGCGAACGGCGACCCCTCGCCCACCCCCGAGAAGTCCGCGAGACCGAGCGGCACCGCCGCCAGGGTCCCGAGGACGATGCCGAAGAGGATCGACAGGCGGGAGATCGTGCCCTGCAGGAACCGGCTGAGCGCCAGCACCACGACGAGCGTGCCGAGCGCCAGCGCGATGTTGGGCACCGAGCCCCAGTCCGCCGCCTCCTCGTCGCCGCCCATCATCCAGCCGGCCGCCGTCGGCAGCAGGGAGACGCCGATGATCGTGATGATCGTGCCCGTCACGACCGGCGGGAAGAACCGCACGACCTGCGCGAAGAACGGGCTGATCGCCAGGCCGATCACGGCCGCCACGATGATGGCGCCGAAGACGGCGGGCAGGCCGCCGTCCCCGCTCGCCACCGCGACCATCGTGGACACGGTGGCGAACGAGATGCCCTGGACGAGCGGGAGCTGCGACCCGAAGAAGCGGATGCCGAGCGTCTGGAGCGCGGTGGCCAGGCCGCTGACGAGCAGCGCGGCCGACACGAGGACGCCGATCTCCGCCCCGCTCAGCCCCGCCGCCTGCCCGACGATGATCGGCGGCGCGATCACGCCGCCGTACATCGTCATGATGTGCTGCAGGCCGTAGAGGAAGGTCTTGCCGAGCGGATAGCGCTCGTCCTCCGGTCGACCGCCCTGCGGGGTGCCGGTCGCGGCCGCCGCGTCGATGGTCGTCGTGCTCATCTCGATGCTCCTTCGAACCGACTGCACGGTGCCTTGCTGATCACGGGGACCTGGATCAGCAGAACCCCGTCACGGTGGCCCACGCGCGCGGCTCCTGCTCGGCGCCCTCCCGCTTCACCTCCGCCTCGATCTTCCCGTACGGACGGTCGGCGACGTAGAAGACCTCGTTCGGGTTCTCGAGGCCGAACGGCTCGAAGTCCACGACGAAGTGGTGCAGGTTCGGCATCGAGAACTTGATCTCGCCGATCTCCGGGTGCGCCTCGAGCACCCGCTTGCCCATCTGGTAGAGCGTCTGCTGCAGCGCGAGCGAGTGCACGTCCGCGAAGGTCTCCAGCAGGATGCGGCGCACGTCGTCGTAGACGGCGTTGAAGTCGATGTCCAGCGAGGTGTAGCGCCAGCGGGCGGTCACCGACGTCGCGAGGATGCGGTCGGTGGTCTCCTGCAGCGTGGTGTAGCGGTCCTTCGGGAAGCCGTGGAACTCGGAGCCCGTGGACTTGAGGACCTTGAGGTCCTCCAGGCCCGAGACGACGAAGACCTCGTCGCCGTCGCGCTGCACGACGGTGGTGCGGGTCTCCGTGCCGCCCTTGACGAACGCGTGGTCGTGCTCGCCGTCCGTCACGTGCGAGGTGAGGGAGGAGGGGATGTGCTCCCAGGTGTACTCCTTGGCCTCCCAGCGGCCGCCCTCGATCCAGTCGAAGCTCGAGACGAAGTGCTCGCCCAGGCGGAGGGCGAACTCCTCGGGAGAGGGGATGCCGTCCTTGGCGAGCGCGAACACCGTGTTCTTCTGCGTGTCCGTCGGGACCACGCGGCCCTGGTCACCCTCGATGTGCGCGGAGGAGAAGTCGCCGCGCAGCTGGGAGGTCACCGAGAGCTCGGTGATCCGGTGGCGCGCCTGGTCGCGGTCGACCTTCATGACGCGGACCTCGGCCTTGCCGTACTGGTTGTCCCCCAGCACGATCGTGCCCGTGCTGACCTGGGCGTCGGTGGCGGTGGCGGTCATTGCTGACTCCTTCATCTGTTGTTGCGTTGCCCGGGACCGCCCACGATGGCGGCCCCGGTACGTCTCCGATGACGATGACGCGGGTCGCGGCGCCTGTGCCGCGACCGGGTGATGCGGGCCTGCGGCCCGTCAGCTCCCGCGGTACGTGGAGTACGCGAACGGGCTGAGCAGGCAGGGCACGTGGTAGTGGTCGCGCCCGGCCTCGACGGTGAAGTCGATGGTGATCGACGGGTAGAACGTCGCGACCCCCTGCGCGGCGAAGTAGTCGCCGGTCGCGAAGGTCACGCGGTAGGTCCCCGGCTCGAGCGACTCCGGGCCGAGGTCCTTGACCCGGCCGTCGGCATCGGTCGTGGCGTCCGCGAGCCGCGTCGAGGCGTCCGCGCCGACGCTCCACAGGGAGACGGCCACGCCGGCGGCCGGCAGGCCGGACACCGCGTCGAGCACGTGGGTGGTGATGTGCGAGGTCATGAGAGCTCTCCTTCCAGCCGCAGCACGGCGATCTCCCGCAGCTGCTGGCCGGCGATGCGTCGCTCGGTGGCGGGGTCGTTCTCCAGGCGCTCCTCGAGCGAGGCCAGGATCTCCTCGGCGCTACGGCCCGCGGCGCGGATGAGGAAGACGTGGCCGAACCGCTCCTCGTAGGCGCGGTTGCCCGCCCGCAGGCGCTCCTCGACCGAACCGGTCAGGTCGCCGAGCCCGGCCTGCTCCCGGCGCGAGTGCGCCGCGTCCGCGTCGTCCCCGGAGGCGCGCTCGCCGATGCGGGGGTGCCGCGCGAGCGCGGAGTCGATCTCCTCCTCGCTCCACGGGTCCGCCACGGTGCGAGCCGCCGCGAGTGCGGCCTCGGTGTCCGCGTACGGGCGGCCGGCGACCACCGCCTCCGCCCACCGGGTCACGGCAGCGCACGAGAGCACCTGAGCGCGCGCGACGTCGACGTCCGCCGCGTTGAATGCCTCGAGACCTGCACTCGTCATCGAGCGATCCTCCTTCGGGCGATTCCACCCACCGGAAGTGGGTTTCCGTTCAGTGAAGTCTCGCTCCCGCCTCGGCGCCCTGTCAAGTGAGTCTGCGCTCAGTGCGGGCCCGTCGCACGGCACCCGCTCGACCCGCCCGCTGCACGTCCCCGTCCTTGCAGGTCAGAGGCATGAAACAGGGGGGGGTGGAAGCAGTCCGTGAAGACCCTGCGAAGGTTGCCTGCCAGGGAGGGAGCTCCCCGCCCGAGCATGATCACGAGCGAGCGCACGAGGCGCGACGTCGCGCCGAGCTCTCCACGGGCTCCCCGGCGCTTCCAGCGCCACCTCCCGGCGTCGGGAGGCCGCCCGCCGGCGGGGCGCCGGCTGGTGCCCGAGAGGCGGTGCCCGCGGGTGGGCCAGGTCCGGGTATGCGAAAGGCCCACCCCGGGTGGGGTGGGCCTT
>NZ_JBHVBO010000268.1:0-4120 GCF_042668085.1 Isoptericola sp. NPDC057391
GGGGTGCCCCGCGCGGGCCAAACCCACCCGCGGCGCCGCCCCCCCCCGCGCGGGCCCCGGCCCGACTGGGGGGGGCGGGGGGGCCGGCGGCCCCGCGCCGCACCCGACCCGACCTGGGTCCCCCGCCCGACCCGGAGGCCGTCCCGTGATCGTCCTGACCCGCTACAGCGCGGAGCGCATCGCGCTCAACGCGGACCTGGTGACCCGGGTCGAGAACGGTCCCGACACACGCGTGACCCTGATCGACGGCTCGCGCTACATCGTCAGCGAGCCGATGGACGTCGTGATCCGCCTGATCGAGGAGTACAAGGCACGCGTGCTGGCGCTCGCGCGCACGCTGCCCGACGAGCCCGCCCGCGCCCCGCTCGAGCTGGTGCGGCCCGCCGCCCCGACCCACGACGACCAGCCGGTCGTGACCCCGCGCTCGCACCCGAGGAGGAAGTAGGCCGCATGGACCCGGCAACCATCGGGGGCATCGTCCTCGCGTTCGGCGCGCTCGTCGCGATGATCTTCCTCGAGGGCTCCCAGCTCACGTCGATCCTGCTGCCCGCGCCGATCATCCTCGTGCTCGGCGCCAGCATCTTCGTCGCCGTCGCCTCGGGCACGCTCAAGGACGCCCTGCAGGCGGTCAAGGCGCTGCCGCGCGCGTTCGTCGGCCGGCCCGCGCGCCCGGCGGAGGCGATCGACGAGGTCGTGCACGCCGCGGAGATCGTGCAGAACGACGGCGGCCTGCTCGCGCTCGAGGCCGAGTCCCAGCGGACCGAGGACCCGTTCCAGCGCAGCGCGCTGCAGTCGCTGGCGGACGGCGCGGACGCCGACCAGCTGCGCACGCTGCTCGAGGAGCGCATCGAGACCAAGGCCCGGGAGGACGCCGTCGCGTACGGCTTCTTCAACGCCGTCGGGGGGTACGCGCCCACGATCGGGATCGTCGGCACGGTCGTGTCGCTCACGCACGTGCTGGAGAACCTGTCCGAGCCGGCGCAGCTCGGCCACATGATCGCGGCGGCCTTCATCGCCACCCTCTGGGGCATCCTGTCGGCGAACTTCGTCTGGCTGCCGATCGGGGCCAAGCTCAAGCGCGTCTCCGACCTCGAGGTCGAGCGGCTCACCCTGCTGCTCGAGGGCTACATGTCCATCCAGGCCGGGGCCCGTCCCCGCGTCATCGACGAGCGGCTGCGGACGATGGTGCCCGACGAGCCCGCGCCCGCCGCGAAGGCCGCCTGATGGCGCGCCGCGCGCGCCGCGGCCACGGTGGAGGATCCGGCGGCGGCGGTCACGACACGAGCGGCAGCGGCCGCTGGATGGTCTCGTACATGGACATGGTGACCGTGCTCATGTGCCTGTTCATCGTGCTGTTCGCGATCAGCTCCGTGGACCAGGGCAAGTACCAGGAGCTCAAGTCGTCCCTGGCCGAGGGGTTCGGCACGGTGGAGGACGGCGTCGTCGCGCAGCAGGTCGACGACCCCGCCACCGCGCCGGCCGCCGCCGACGACACCGGGACGACCGCCCCGGACGCCGAGGAGCCCTCCGACCTCCAGCGCGCGGTCGCCGAGGTCGCGGACCTCACCGCGCTGCGCGACGCGATCGCGCGGCGGCTCGCCGCCGACGGCCGCGCCGACGCGGTCCGGTTCGCGATCGACGAGCGCGGCCTCACCGTGCGCCTCGTCTCGGCCGACACCTTCTTCTCCTCCGCGAGCGCCGACCTCACCCGGGAGGCCCGCTCGGTGCTCCGCGTCGTCGGGCCGGCGCTGCGGCCCACCCCGTACCAGATCCAGGTGGAGGGCAACGCGGACGTGCGCGCCCTCGTCGGCTCGCGGTACGCGACGAACTGGGAGCTGTCGTCGGCGCGGGCGACCGCGGTGCTGCGCGAGCTCGTCGAGCGCGACGGCGTCGCGGCCGACCGGGTGGCGGCGGTCGGGTTCGGCGACGCGCGGCCCCTCGCGGACGGCAGCAGCCCGGAGGCGCTCGCGACCAACCGG
This sequence comes from Isoptericola sp. NPDC057391, assembly GCF_042668085.1. Taxonomy (NCBI): domain Bacteria; kingdom Bacillati; phylum Actinomycetota; class Actinomycetes; order Micrococcales; family Promicromonosporaceae; genus Isoptericola; species Isoptericola sp. NPDC057391. Next base: position 1,980 of record NZ_JBHVBO010000268.1, read on the forward strand.
CGCGTCGACATCATGGTGCTGTCGGCGCAGCCGGAGGAGGTGCGCGCGCTCATCCCCGGGGTGGTGTCCGGCACGGCCGGCTGACCGGCGCAGGCTGTCGCGCGCCCGGGCGCATAGGGACCGCGTGAGCACGACGACACCCGACCGGGTCCAGCCCGGCGCCCGCCCCCGGGTCGAGGTCTACGACTTCCGCCGCCCGACGACGCTGGTGCGCGAGCACCACCGCGTCCTCGAGATGGCGTTCGAGAGCTTCGCGCGCCAGTGGGGCACCCAGCTGACGGCGCGCGTGCGCGTGGTCTCCCAGGTGGCCCTCACCTCGGTGACGATGCGCACCTACGACGACCACGTCGCCGACCTGCCGACGACCACCACGGTCGTCGTGTGCGAGATCGAGGGTGTCGGCCCGCGGGCGGTGCTCGAGCTCCCGCACACGGACGCCCTGACGTGGATCGCGCACATGCTCGGTGCGGGGCCGTCGGTCGCGACGGTCGACCGGAAGTTCACCGACCTCGAGCGCGGGCTCATGACGTCGCTGCTCACGGAGACCCTGCGCGACCTGCGGCACGCACTGGGCCGCCTGCTCGAGCGGCCGCTGACCCTGTCGTCGATCCAGCACAGCTCGCAGCTGGTGCAGGCCGCGCCGGCGGCCGAGCTCATGATCGTCGCGGAGTTCCACCTGCGGGTGGGGGAGCGGGCGTGCCGGGCCACGCTCGCGCTGCCCGCGTCCGCGCTGCTGCCGCACCTGGGCGAGGTCGACCCGGCCGACGACGCGGCGGACTCCGCCGCCCGCACGCGCCGGCACGTCGCGCGCTCCCTGGCGGACGTCACCGTCGAGCTGGCGGCCGCCCCGATGACGCCCGCGGAGGTGCTCGGGCTGTCCGTGGGCGACGTCGTGCGCCTGCCCCACCACCGGTCCCGCCCGCTCGACGTCGTCGTCGACGGCCACGTCCTGGCCCGCGGCGCCGTCGGCTCGTCCGGCACGCGCCTCGCCTGCCGCATCGTCACCACCGAGGAGAACTGACCATGAGCACCACCAGCCTCGAGCGTCCCGCCGTCGAGGCCGCCACCGCGGCCGCCCGCGCGCTCGTCGAGCTCGTCCCGACCGCCGCGCCCCTCACGCCCGTGCTCGGGGGAGACGCGGTGTCGCCGGCGCTCGCCGCGCAGGCCGTCCTCGCGGCGCACGTCGGCGCGACGAGCGCCGACCTGGCGCTCGTGCTCCTCGACCGCGCCTCCCTGGCGGGCGCGGCGGAGTCCGGGCCGGTCGACGTGACCGACGTGCTGCGCCCCGCCCTCGAGGCGGCCGGCGCCACCACGGGCGTCGGCGTGCTCGGCGAGGTCACCCTCGGCGACGCGACCGACCTCGTGCAGGACGCCGCGTCCGTGGTGCTGGCCCTGACGGACGCCGACGGGTCCACCGCCGGCTGGTTCGTGCTGCGCACCCGCCGGCCGCTGCGCACGCCCGCCGACGAGACCGTCACGGACAGCCGCCTGGCCCGGATCTCCAACGTCGAGATGCGGCTGTCGGTCATCGTGGGGCACACGCGGATGGCCGTGCGCGACGTGCTCAACCTCGAGCCGGGCGCCGTCGTCGAGCTCGACCGCTCCGCCGGCGCCCCCGCGGACGTGCAGCTCAACGGCCGCACCATCGCCAAGGGCGAGGTCGTCGTCGTGGACGGCGGCGACTACGGCGTGCGCGTCACCAAGATCCTCGACGCGGACGACTGACGCCGTGGACCTCACCACCGTGCTGCGGGTCGTCTTCTCGCTCGGCGTCGTCCTGGCGCTCCTGTGGTTCTCCCACCGGGTCGCGGGGCGGCGCACCCGCGCCGTCGCGCGCTCCGGCGGCGAGAGGCTGGCCGTGCTCGCCCGCCAGGGGCTGACGCAGAAGAGCGCCGCCGTGCTGCTCGAGGCGGGCGGGCGGCGCTACCTCCTCGGCGTCACCGAGTCGTCGGTGACGGTCATCGACCGCCCGGAGGTTCGTGCGGCCCAGCCCGGCGGCGCCTCCGACGGCGCTTTCGACGGCACCTTCGACGACACGTTCGACGACGTCGTGGCCGCGCTCGCCGCGCAGGACGAGGAGGACCCGCACGACGGCGCCGCGGGGTCCGGCGCGCCGGACCCCCCACCCCACCCGGCACCAG
>NZ_JBHVBO010000269.1:0-4076 GCF_042668085.1 Isoptericola sp. NPDC057391
GCTTCGTCGTGTCCGGGCGTCCGTCCGGGCGTCGAGTCCGGGCGAGGCCGAGCGCCGCGCGCTCAGCTCGTGCCGATGCCCGCCCGGGCGAGGGAGAAGCCGTTGCCGCTCGGGTCGTGCGTGCACGACATCCCGGTGTCCTCGCTGGAGCACGTGTAGTCGCCCTCGGTGATCGAGTCGCCGTACTCCAGGACGTCGACGTCGTCACCGGCGGTCTGCGGCTGCTCGTCCTTCGGGACGCACGGCTGCGCGACCTTCCCGTCGCCGTCGACCGTCACCACGTACCCGGTAGTCCCGTCGCAGCCCTCCATCGGTGCCGGCTGCTGGTTGAGCTGCGCGATCCCGCAGGACGCCCCGTCGGCGTAGATCGAGCACGTGATGTTCTGGGAGGGCGCCGCGAAGTGCGCCAGCACCTCGCCCTGCATCGGAGCGTCCTCGGACGGCGACGCCGACGGCTCCTGCGAGGCCGCGGGGGCACCGCCCGCCTGCGGCGCGGTGGGCGACGGCGCGCCGAACATCTGCACGGCGAGCACCACCATCGTCACGATGAGCACCGCATCGACGGCGATGAACGCGATCCACCCGGCCGAGAGCCGACGCCGCCGGCGCGGCGCGGCGGGCGGGGGCGGTGGCGCGCCGACCGCCGCCGGCGCGGAGTACCCGGCCGGGGCGGCGTACCCGGCGGGGGCCTGCGGGGCGGCCTGCGCGTAGACCGGCTGCTGCACCTGCGTCGCCGTCGCGGCGGAGGCCGGGGAGTAGGCCGGCTGGGGCGCGTAGTTGGGCTGGGCGCCGTACGCCGGCGGGTAGGGCGCGGGCTGCTGAGCGGACGGCACGGCCGGCGGCATCTGCTGGGTGTGCTGGGCGGCCGGCGGGAACGCGGGCTGCTGCGGCGCCTGCGCCGTGGCTCCCGCCTCCGGCGGCGGGGGCACGGGGGCGTGCACGGTCGTCGCCCCGGCGGGGGGCGTGGCGGCGGCCGGCGCCGTGACCTGCTGCAGCGGCACCTCGGCCAGCGGGTCGGCGGCCGTGGGCCGCTGGTACGCGGACGCGACGCGGCGCACCCCGCCGCCCGGCGACGTCGACGGCACGGCCGGCGGCAGGGACGGCGGCACTGTCGACGGCGCGGTCGACGGCCTGCCGTCGGACCCCGGCGGGGGCGGCGGAACGGTGCCGGACATCTGGACTCCCTCCAGTCATTCCTCGGGCGTCGCACGCCGGGTGGCGGGAACTCACGCGGCGGCGACGCACCGGGCAGGATGTCACGATCGGGTCTCGGCGGTCGAACCCGCCCCCGCCCCGCACGCACCGGGGGCCGGGAATCCCGTGCGGCGTAGCAGGCCCGAGGTGGCATCATCGTGCGCGAGCCGGCGCGCCCATCACGCGCTGCACCACGCTGCATCACCTGAGACGAGGGAGAACCCGTGCCCGGAGAGAACCTGACCCGCGCCGAGGCGATCGAGCGCGCCGACGTCGTCACCGACGTCGAGTCGTACGCCGTCGACCTCGACCTCACCACCGGACCGACCACGTTCGCGTCCACCACCGTCATCCGGTTCTCCGCCACCCCGGGCGGGAGCACGTTCGTGGACCTCGTCGCGCCCACCGTGCGCGAGGTCGTGCTCAACGGCGTCGCCCTGGACCCGTCCGAGGTGTTCGCCGACTCGCGCATCGCGCTGACCGGCCTGGCCGCGACGAACGAGCTGCGCGTCGTCGCCGACTGCGCCTACATGAACACCGGCGAGGGCCTGCACCGCTTCGTCGACCCCGTGGACGGCGAGGTCTACCTCTACACCCAGTTCGAGGTGCCGGACGCCCGCCGCGTCTTCGCGACCTTCGAGCAGCCCGACCTCAAGGCGCCCTACCAGGTGACGGTCACGGCCCCCGCGGCCTGGCAGGTCGTGTCCAACCAGCCGACGCCGGAGCCGACGCCGGCCACGCACGCGACGGACGCCGACGTCCCGGCCGCGACGTGGGCGTTCGAGCCGACGCCGCGCATCTCGTCCTACCTCGTGGCCCTCGTCGCCGGCCCGTACGCCGTGCAGCGCGGCGAGCTCACGTCGTCCGACGGACGCACCATCCCCCTCGGCGTCTTCTGCCGCTCCTCGCTCGCCGAGCACCTGGACGCGGACTACATCATGGAGACCACCCGCAAGGGCTTCGCGTTCTACGAGTCGACGTTCGGCGTGCCGTACCCGTTCGACAAGTACGACCAGCTCTTCGTGCCCGAGTACAACATGGGCGCGATGGAGAACCCGGGCTGCGTCACCTTCACCGAGTCCTACGTCTTCCGCTCCCAGGTGACCGACGCCGTCCGCGAGCGCCGCGTCGTGACCATCCTGCACGAGCTGGCCCACATGTGGTTCGGCGACCTCGTCACGATGAAGTGGTGGAACGACCTCTGGCTGAACGAGTCGTTCGCCGAGTACGCGTCCACGCTCGCCACCGCCGAGGCCACCGAGTGGGAGGCCGCCTGGACCACGTTCTCCGCGATGGAGAAGACGTGGGCGTACCGCCAGGACCAGCTGCCCTCCACGCACCCGATCGTCGCGGAGATCCGCGACCTCGAGGACGTGCAGGTCAACTTCGACGGCATCACCTACGCCAAGGGCGCCTCGGTGCTCAAGCAGCTCGCGGCGTGGGTCGGGCGGGACGAGTTCCTGTCCGGCGTCTCCGCGTACTTCCGCAAGCACGCGTGGTCGAACACCGAGCTGCGCGACCTGCTGGTCGAGCTCGAGGCGACCAGCGGCCGCGACCTGACGGCCTGGTCGAAGGCGTGGCTGGAGACCGCGGGCGTGAACACGCTGCGCCCGGAGATCGAGGTCGACGCCGAGGGCCGCATCACCGGCTTCGCGGTCCTGCAGTCGGCCCCGGCCGACTACCCGACCATCCGCCCGCACCGCCTCGGCATCGGCTTCTACGACCTGGTCGACGGGGCGCTGACGCGCACGCACCAGGTCGTCATCGACGTCGACGGCGAGCGCACCGAGGTCGCGGACCTCGTGGGCCGCGAGCGCCCCGCGCTCGTCCTGCTCAACGACGAGGACCTCGCGTACGCGAAGATCCGCCTCGACGAGGCGTCGCTCGCGGCGGCCGTGGAGCACCTGTCGCGGATCTCCGACCCGCTGGCCCGCTCCCTCGTGTGGGGCTCCGTGTGGGACGCGGTGCGCGACGGCGAGACCCCGGCGTCGGCGTACGTGGACCTCGTGCTCGGCAACATCGCCGCCGAGACGGAGTCGACGACGGTGCGCACCACGCTGAACCAGCTCGGCCTGGCCGCCCGGTCGTACGTGGCGCCCGAGCGCCGCGCCGCCACCCTGGCGCGCATCGCCGACCGGCTCTGGGCCCTCGCGCAGGAGGCGGCCGCGGGCTCCGACCTGCAGCTGCAGCTCGTGAAGTTCTTCGCGCAGCTCGCGTCGACGCCGGACCACGCCGCCCCGCTGCGCGGCCTGCTCGACGGGTCGGTGGCCCTCGACGGGCTCACCGTGGACACCGACCTGCGGTGGGAGCTGCTGGAGAGCCTCGTGCTGCTCGGCGCGGCCGAGGGCGCGGAGATCGACGCCGCCCTCGCGCAGGACGACACCGCCACCGGCCGGCAGGCCGCCGCCCGGGCGCGCGCCGCGACGCCGACCGTGGCGGGCAAGGAGGCCGCGTTCGCGTCCGTCGTCGACCGGACGGACGTGCCGAACGCGATCATCCGCTCCACCGCCGCCGGCTTCGTGCACGTGACCGACCCGGCCGTGCTGGAGCCGTTCGCCGCCCGCTACGTCGACGCGCTGCTGCCGATCTGGACCACGCGCAGCTACCACATCGCGGAGGAGCTCATCGAGGGCCTCTACCCGGCGCCGCTCGCGTCGGCCGCGCTGCGCGACGCCGTCCGCGGCTGGCTCGACGCCCACGCCGACGCCCCCGCCGCGCTGCGCCGCATGGTCGTCGAGCAGCTCGCGGGCACCGAGCGCGCCCTCGCCGCGCAGGCCGTCGACGCCTGACCTGACCGGCCGACCCGCGAGATAGAGAACCGCCCCCGCCGAGATAGAGACCCACCCGGGGCGAGATAGAGAAGCCCGGACGATGCGCGGACG
>NZ_JBHVBO010000270.1:0-4030 GCF_042668085.1 Isoptericola sp. NPDC057391
GTTCGCAACCATGCGAACCCGCCCGGGCTTCTCTATCTCGCGGGTCTGGGTTCTCTATCTCGGCATCAGAGGTGCTTGGCGAGCCAGGCGAGGGTCGGGGCGAAGCGGTAGCCCTGGCCGCCCTCGTGGCGGTTGTAGGGGTAGACGTCGATCGCCGTGTCCGGCGCCGTCTCGCCCAGCGCGCCCCACTGGTTGTACGCGGCGTACACGGTGGACGGCGGGCAGACGTCGTCGCGCAGGGCGGTCGAGAACAGCGCGGCCGCGCGGGCGCGGCGGGCGAACGAGACGCCGTCGAGGTAGGAGAACGTACGCCACACGGCGTCCTCGTGCTCGCGGTGCACGGACAGGTACTGCGTGATCTCCCCGTAGGGGAACGCGTCGGAGATCTGCACGGCGCGGCGGTAGTGGCACAGGAACGGCACGTTCGGCACCGCGGCGGCGACATCGGGCACCAGCCCGGCGACGGCGATCGCGATGCCGCCGCCCTGGCTCGTGCCGGTGACGGCGACGCGCGCGGGGTCGATCCCCTCGACCCGGCGCACGGCATCCACGGCCCGCACGCCGTCGGTGAAGACGCGCCGGTAGTAGTGCTCGTGCGGGTCGAGCACGCCGCGCGTCATGAAGCCGGGGGAGGCGGGGCCGCTGCCCACCGGGTCGGGGGTGTCGCCGCCGTGGCCCCAGCCGGACCCCTGGCCGCGCGTGTCCATGACGAGGTGCGCGTAGCCGGCGGCGGCGAGCCCGAGGTGGTCGTGCGCCAGCCCGCGGCCGCCGCCGTAGCCGACGAACTCGACGACCGCCGGCAGCGGGCCGTCGGCGGCGGCGTCGTGGTGCGCGGGCCGCGTCAGCCACGCCTTGACCGGCTGCCCGTCGAACCCGGGGAAGGTGACGTCGTCCACCACGAGCTGCGTGAGGCCGGTGTCCGCCCGCTCCAGCGCCGGGACGTCGTCGTGCGCGCGGGACTCGACGAGGGTCTGCGACCAGAACGCGTCGAAGTCGGCCGGCTCGTCGATCTCGGGGACGTACGCCTCGAGCTCGGGCACGGGCAGGTCGAACTGGGCCATCGGGTTCCTCCGGGCTTCCTGCGGGGACCACCCGCAGCGGTGCGGTGTCGGGCTGCACTGTAGCCGGGGAGGCCGGGGCCGCGGGAGAACGCTTCCCGTCCCGGACGTCTACTCTGCAACCAGTCGGACGGGCGAGGTGAGGACACGGTGCGACGCGGGACCAACCTGCCGCGGGTGGGCGACTTCAACCAGATGGTCGTGCTCGACCAGGTGCGGCGGGCGTCCGGCGGCACGAGCCGCAGCGAGCTCGCAGCGAGCACGGGGCTGTCCCTCCAGGCGGTGTCGAACATCGTGGCGCGGCTCGTCGCGCTCGGGTACGTCGTCGAGGGGGAGCGCCGGGCCGAGGGCCGGGGCAAGCCGCGCACGATGCTCTACCTCGAGCCGCAGGGCGCGTTCGCGCTGGGCGTGCACATCGACCCGGTGGTCGTGACGTCGGTGCTCGTGGACCTCGACGGCCGCACCGTGGAGAAGGTCGTCGAGCGGACGCCGGCCGGGCCCGAGGCGGTGGCCGAGGCCGTCGCCGCGGCGGCCGCCGCGATGCTCGAGCGGGCCGGCGTCGACCGCTCCGCCGTCCTGGGTCTGGGGGTGGCGGCGCCGGGGCCGGTGGACCTCTCCGCCGGCACGGTGCTCCGCCCGCCGCTCCTGGACGGCTGGGAGGAGGTGCCGGTGCGCGACCTGCTGGCCGCGGCGACGGGCTTCGACGTCGTGCTGGACAAGGACGTGTCGGCGGCGATGGTGGCGGAGCTGTGGCGTGGTAACCGGATGCTGCGCGGCACCTCCCTGTTCTTCTACACGGGCTTCGGCGTCGCGGTGGCGGTGGCGCACGACGGCGAGCTCCTCGCCGGGTCGTCGCGCAATGCGGGCGAGGTCGGCCACCTGGTGGTCGACAACGACGGCCCGCTGTGCGGCTGCGGCCAGCGGGGGTGCATCGGCATCTCCGCCGCCCCCGCGACGCTGGTGGCCGAGGCCGTCGCCGGCGGCGTGCTGCCCCCGGGCACCCCGGCGTCGACGCCGACGGAGCTCGACGCGGCCCTCACGACGTTGTGCGGGGCCGCCGCCGACGGCGACGCGGTCGCCGCGGGGATCCTCGCGACGTCCGCGCGGCGGGTCGCCCGCGGGATCACCGTGGTGGCCGACCTCGTGGACGCGGGGGTCGTCGTCTTCGGCGGCCCGGCGTGGGCGCGGCTCGCTCCCCACTACCTGCCCGTCGTGCGGCGGGAGCTCACGCTGCAGGCGACGCTGCGCGAGGTGCACGCCGTCGAGGTGCTGGGCTCCGCCGTCGGCGACCACGTCGGCGCGGTGGGCGCGGCGAGCCTGGTGCTCGACGGGCTGTTCACCCCGCGACCCTCCGGGCTCGTCGACGGGGGAGCGGCGCGCGCCCTCGCGCACCCGTAGCCCGTCGCACCGAGGATCCACGACGAACCGTCGGGCGGGCCTGCTTGACAGCATTAACTCAATTCGGTTGAGTTATTCGCGTCAGCCGGCCCGGCGTCGTCGGGCCGCTCATGTGGGCAAAGGAGCAGCATGCGACTGGCACGACACCTCGCCGCGGGGACCGCGGTCACGGCGCTCGTCCTCACTCTCGGAGCCTGCGGCTCGGGGGCCGGCGAGGGCGCCAGCGGGGACGCGACGATCAAGATCGCGTACCAGAAGTTCGGGAACTTCACGCAGGCCGACGAGCTGTTCAAGGACGTCAAGGCCGAGTACGAGAAGGAGAACCCGGACGTCACGATCGAGCTCGTCCCGATCGAGGCCAGCCAGAACGACTACTTCACGAAGCTCGCGCTCATGAACCGCTCGCCCGGCACCGCACCGGACCTCATGTACGAGGACACGTTCATGATCAAGTCCGACGTCGAGGCGGGATACCTGCTGCCGCTGGACGACCACCTCGCCGGGTGGGAGGACTGGGGCCAGTTCGTCGACCAGGCCAAGCAGGCCGGGCTGGGCGACGACGGCAAGACCTACGGCGTCCCGATGGGCACCGACACGCGCGGGCTGTGGTTCAACAAGGAGGTGCTCGCCAAGGCCGGCCTGCCCGAGGACTGGGCGCCGAAGACCTGGGACGAGCTCCTCGAGGCCGCCCGGGCGATCAAGAAGGCCGACCCCGACGTCATCCCGCTCAACGTCTACTCCGGCAAGCCGATGGGCGAGGGCTCCACGATGCAGGGCTTCGAGATGCTGCTGTACGGCACGGGCGGCACGCTCTACGACACCGACGCCTCGAAGTGGGTCGTCGGGTCCCAGGAGTTCGTCGACTCGCTCGACTTCATCCGGACGATCTACACCGAGGGCCTCGCCCCGACGCCGCAGCAGGCGCTCGACCCGAACGTCGGCAACACCGTCTCGGCCGAGTGGCTGCCCCAGGGCAAGCTCGGCATCGCCCTCGACGGCTCCTGGATGCCCGGCACCTGGCTGGAGGAGGGCACGGCGCCCTGGCCCGAGTGGACCGAGGTCATGGGGACGGCCGCGATGCCCACGCAGGAGGGCCAGGCCCCCGGCGCGGTGAGCATGTCGGGCGGGTGGACGATGGCGATCGGCGCGGGGACGAAGAACCCCGACGTGGCGTTCGACGTGCTGACGCACGCGCTCGACAAGGAGAACTCCCTGCGGTTCGCGATCGACAACAGCCAGATCGCGGTGCGCACCGACGTCGCCGAGGAGCCGTCGTACTCCGAGGCGAACCCCACGGTGCCGTTCTTCTCCGATCTCGTCGAGGTGACGAACTTCCGCCCCGCCACGTCCGACTACGCCCAGATCTCCAACGCGATCCAGGTCGCGATGGAGTCGGTGATGACCGGCCAGCAGACGCCCGAGGAGGCGGCCGCCGTCTACGACGAGGCCGTGATCGCCCAGGTCGGCGAAGAGAACACGACGAACGGCTGACGACAGTGACCGCCACCCTCGCCCCCGCCCCCGTGGGCGGGCCGGGGGCGGGGTCGTCGCCGGTGCGGCGCACTCCGGTGCGC
>NZ_JBHVBO010000271.1:0-3981 GCF_042668085.1 Isoptericola sp. NPDC057391
GTCGTCGTGCTGCGCGCGGGGCGCGTCAGTGGCCGTCGTAGTAGCCGGTGTCCTTGGCGCGCTGGAACGAGCGCTCGATCTCGGCCTCGGCGTCGGCGCGCCCCACCCAGTGGGCGCCCTCGACGGACTTGCCGGGCTCGAGGTCCTTGTAGACCTCGAAGAAGTGCTGGATCTCCAGGCGGTGGAAGTCGGAGACGTCGTCGATGTCCTGGCGCCACGCGGCGCGCTGGTCGCCCATGGGGACGCAGAGCACCTTGTCGTCGCCGCCGGCCTCGTCGCGCATGCGGAACATGCCGAGGGCGCGGCAGCGGATCAGGCAGCCGGGGAAGGTGGGCTCCTCCAGCAGCACGAGCGCGTCCAGCGGGTCGCCGTCCTCGCCGAGGGTGCCCTCGATGAACCCGTAGTCGTCCGGGTAGCGGGTCGAGGTGAAGAGCATGCGGTCGAGGCGGATGCGACCGGTCTCGTGGTCGACCTCGTACTTGTTCCGCTGGCCCTTCGGGATCTCGATCGTGACGTCGAACTCCACTGTTCCTCCATGCTCGGGACGTGCTCGGGGAGATGCTTCGGACATGCTCGGTGCGGGCATGCTCGGTGCGGACGCCCTGTCAAAGTGTGCCATGCGCGAGCAGGCCCGCCCGGAGCGGTGCGGCGGCGTCGAACCGCGGACGGACGTGGGAAGATACGCACGGGGCGCGCCACGGGATCCAGGCTGTGACGATGCTCACTGACAGCTCACGGGCGGCTCACGGGCGCGGGAGGACGAGATGGGGTGGCGGGCCAGCGTCGGCGCCACCGCGACGACAGTGGTCGTGCTCTTCGGCGGCTATCTCGTGGCGGACGCCCTCGACGTCGTCCCGGGCATGCTCACCACGGCGCCGCCGCCCGCCCCGGCGGCCCCCTTCCCGACGGCGCCCGGCGCCACCACCGGCCCCCCGCCCGAGCGTGCGCTGCCCGACCTGCCCTCCGACGCGCCCGAGCCCGCCACGGCCGCCGTGGGCCGGCTCGTCACCGGGCTGACCGAGGACGACCGCCTGGGCAAGCGGGTCGGCGCGTTCGTCGTCGACACGGCGTCCGGCGAGACGCTCGGCGCGGCCGCCCCGGACCGGACGATGATCCCCGCCTCCACGCAGAAGCTCTTCACCGCCGTGGCCGCGCTCGCCGGCCCGGGCGGCGACACGACGCTCCCCACGACGGTGGTGCTCGACGACGAGACGCACCTCGTGCTGGTGGGCGGCGGCGACATGATGCTCGCGGCCGGCGCCGGCGACCCCGACGCGGTGAACGGGCGCGCGGGCCTCGGCGACCTCGCGGACCAGGTGGCCGAGGAGGTCCGGGACGCCGGTCAGGACACGGTGACCCTCGGCGTCGACGACAGCCTGTTCTCCGGCCCGGCCGTGCCCGCCGACGTGCCCGCCGCGGACGTCCGAGACGGCTACACCGCCCCGGTCGCCGCGCTCGCCGTGGACGTCGCGCGCACCACGGACGAGGAGTACGCCCCCCGGCAGAAGGACCCGGCGATGGCGGCCGCCCGCACGTTCGCGAGAGCGCTCGAGCAGCGCGGCGTCACCGTGCGCGGCGGGGTCTCCCGCGAGGAGGCGCCGTCGTCGGGGCGCGAGGTCGGCCGGGTCGAGTCGGCGCCGCTGCGCGACGTCGTCGGCGACATGCTGCGCCGCTCGGACAACGCCATCACGGAGGTCCTGGGCCGGATCGTCGCGCTCGACGCGGGCGAGCCCGGCACCGGTGCGGCCGCGATCCAGGCCGTGACCGCGCAGGTCGAGGAGCTCGGCGTCGACATGGACCGCGCCACCCTCGTGGACCTGTCCGGGCTGGGCCGCGGGTCGAGGGCGACGCCGCGCCAGCTCGCCGAGGTGCTGACCCTCGCCGTCGACCCGGCACACCCCGAGCTGCGCGACGTCGCCGACGGCCTCGCCGTCGCGGGCCTGAACGGGACCCTGCACGACCGCTACCCGAGGTCGAACCCCGGCCGCGGCTACGTCAACGGCAAGACGGGCAGCCTGCCGAGGGTCACCGGCCTGGCCGGCACCGTCGTCACGGCCGACGACCGGCTCCTCGTGTTCGTCACGCTCGCGGACAAGGTGCCCGAGGGCGGCTCCGCCGGTGCGCGGGTGATCTTCGACAGCTTCGCGGGCCGCCTCGCGGACTGCGGCTGCCGGTAGGTGCCGACGGCGCGCCCGGCGATGGTTACCGTGGTCCCGTGACCACGCCAGCCCCCGCCGCCGAGCCCCTGCTGGACTGGCCGGCGGCGGCGCAGATCGCCGCGCGGCTCGCGCGCCCGGGCGCCACGGCCCCCCGCGACGACCTGGACGCCCTCGTCGCCGGGCTGCGCGCCGCGGCCGGGGACGCCGTGGGGCACGTGCTGGAGGTCACGGGCATGACGCCGGTGACGCCCCGCCCGGCGGGGGTGCTCGGCGACGTGCACGTGGTGGACCGGGCGGGCTGGGCCCGCGCCAACGCCCAGTCGATGCGGGCCGTGACCGACCCGGTGCTGGCGGGGCTGGCCGAGGAGATGCCCGCCGCGTCGTCGGCGGCCCGGCTGGCCGGGGCGGCGGAGGTCGGCGGCCTGCTCGCGCTGCTGTCGGGGCGGGTGCTCGGGCAGTTCGACCCCTACGGGGCGGGCCACGCGCCCGGGGACGGCCGGCTGCTGCTGGTGGCCCCCAACGTGCTGCAGGTCGAGCGCGCGCTCGGGCTCCGCCCCCGCGACTTCCGCCTGTGGGTCTGCCTGCACGAGCAGACGCACGCCCTCCAGTTCGCCGCCGCGCCCTGGCTGGCCGACCACCTCGTGGGTCGCGTCGGCGACCTGATGAGCGGCGTCACCCGCAGCTCGGTCGCGATGGCGCGTGCCCCGCTGCGGGAGAAGGTCGCCGTGGTGGGGCGCACCGTGCTGCGCGCCGTGCGCGGCGAGCTCGTGACCCCGCTCGACGGCATCCTCGGCCCCGAGCAGCGCCGCGAGCTCGAGGAGATCACCGCCGTCATGGCCCTGCTCGAGGGGCACGCCGACGTGATGATGGACGCCGTCGGGCCGCGCGTCGTGCGCTCGGTACGCACCATCCGCGCCCGGTTCGAGAAGCGGCGCGACGGCGAGGGCGCGCCGGCGCTCGACGTCGTGCTGCGCCGCGTGCTCGGCATGGACGCCAAGCTCGCGCAGTACCGCGACGGCGCCGCGTTCGTGCGGGCCGTCGAGGAGCGGGTCGGCCGCGGTGGGCTCAACGCCGTCTGGTCCGAGCCCGGGCACCTGCCCTCCGCCCGCGAGATCGCCGACCCGCGCGCCTGGGTGCGCCGCGTGCACGGCTGAGGGCCACCGGTGGGCATGGCCGACCCGGCGCTCGCGGCGGCCCGCGCGGCCGTGCGGGCCGAGCTGGGCGATCTTGCGCGCGACGGCGGCCTGGGCCCCGGCGGCCTGGTGCTCGTCGCCTGCTCCGGCGGCGCGGACAGCCTCGCGCTCGCCGCCGCCGCCGCGCTCGAGGCGCCGCGCGTGGGCCGGTCGGTGCGCTCGGCGGGGTTCGCGGTCCGGGTCGGGGCGGTCGTCGTGGACCACGGGATGCAGCCGGGCTCCGCCGCCGTGGCGGCCACGGCGGCCGCGCGGTGCCGCGACCTCGGCCTGGACCCCGTGCTCGTGCGCGGCGTGCGGGTCGACGCCGGCCCCGGGTCGACGGGCCCGGAGGGCGCCGCGCGCACCGCGCGGTACGCCGCGCTCGACGCCGTGGCGGAGGAGACCGGGGCCGTCGCCGTCCTGCTCGGCCACACGCTCGACGACCAGGCGGAGTCCGTGCTGCTCGGCCTGGCGCGGGGGAGCGGGGCGCGGTCGCTGGCGGGGATGCCGCGGCGCCGCGGCCGCTACCGCCGGCCGTTCCTCGGCCTGCGGCGCGCGCAGACCGAGGCGGTGTGCGCCGCCGTCGGCGCCGACTTCTGGACCGACCCCACCAACCTGCTGCCGGACGGCGGCGCGGGCGAGGCGGCGTC
>NZ_JBHVBO010000272.1:0-3952 GCF_042668085.1 Isoptericola sp. NPDC057391
GTCGGCCCCGCCGTCCCACGCACCCTCGCACCTGAAACCCCCGCCCCGGTACGACGACGTACGACACGGAGGATCTACAACGATGCATACCCGAACCAGGCAGCACAGGCCTCGATGGTCGGCGCCCCTGGCGCTGGCCCTCGCCCTCGCGCTGCCCGCCACGGCGGCCGCGGCCGTCCCCCCACGGGAGGCCCCGGACGCCCCCGCGGCGCCGACCACCCAGGCCGCCACGCCGGCGGCAGGCGACGGCTACGGCGCCTACGTCTTCCCCTACTTCGCCGGCGAGCAGGACGGCGGGGAGAAGATCTACCTGGCCGTCAGCGAGGCCGCCGACCCGACGGCGTGGACGACGCTCAACGGCGGCGAGCCCGTCCTCGAGTCCACGCTCGGCACGCAGGGCCTGCGCGACCCGTTCCTCACCCGCAACCCCGAGACCGGCCGGTACTACCTGCTCGCCACGGACCTCAAGATCGCGGGCGGCGGGAACTTCGGCGACGCCCAGGAGACCGGCAGCCGGTCGATGATGGTCTGGTGGTCGGACGACCTGGTCCACTGGTCCGACCAGCAGGAGGTCGAGCTCGCGCCCCCGGACGCCGGCAACCTCTGGGCCCCCGAGGCCACGTGGGACGCCGATGCCGGGCACTTCGTCGTCTACTGGGCGTCCGCGCTGTACCCGGACGACGTCGCGCCCGAGGACCGCGACATCGCGACGTCGTACCAGCGGATGCTGTCCGCCACGACGCCCGACTTCTCCGCGGGCAGCTTCTCCGAGCCGCAGGTGTGGATCGACGAGAAGCGCGGCGCGGGGCTCGGCATGATCGACTCGACGGTCGCAGAGCAGGACGGCACGTACTACCGCTTCACGAAGGACGAGGCGGACATGACCGTCCGCGAGGAGTCCTCCGACGACCTGTCCCGCACCCAGGGCGTGACCGAGGGCGACGGGTGGGACCTCGTGGCCGAGCGCGTCGGCGTGGGCGAGCCCAACCCGTGGGGCGGCGAGTTCACCGCCGGGGAGGGGCCCACGGTCTTCCCGTCCCTCACCGACGACTCGTGGTACATGATGATCGACCAGCCGTCGTACCACGGCGGCCAGGGGTACATGCTGTTCCGCACCGACGACCTGGCGAGCGGGGACTGGACGTCCGTGCCCGACGCCGAGCTGCCGAGCCACCCGCGGCACGGCACGGTGCTGCCCATCACCACGGCGGAGCAGCAGGCGCTGCTCGAGGCGTACCCCGAGGGCGAGCCGGAGGTCGTCGAGCAGCGGCTCACCATCGACTCGGCCGCCGACCGCACCGAGATGAGCGACGACCTGTACGGCGTCTTCTACGAGGACATCAACTACGCCGCCGACGGCGGCCTGTACGCCGAACTGGTGCGCAACCGGTCGTTCGAGTTCGCCAAGGAGGACAACGCGGGCTTCACCGGCCTGACCGGCTGGGAGAAGACGGGCGGCGGCGCCGTCGCCGTCGAGTCCGAGCGCGGCGAGTGGCTGAACGACAGCAACCGGCACTACCTCACGGTGACCTCCGACGGCACCACCGGCGTGGCCAACTCCTCGTACAACGAGGGCGTCGCGCTGAGCGAGGGGGAGTCGTACGACTTCTCCGTGTGGGCGCGCAGCGACGTCGCGCAGGACCTCACGGCGACCCTCGTGTCCGCCGACGGCGCGACGACCTACGGGACGGCGACGGTCGCCGTCGACGGCTCCGACGAGTGGGAGAAGCACACCGCGACGGTGACGGCGTCCGCGACGACGAACGCCGCCCGCCTCCGGGTCACCTCCGGCGCCGCGAGCACGCTGCGCCTCGACATGGTGTCGCTGTTCCCGCAGGACACGTGGGTGGGGCCGGTCAACGGCAGGAGCACGCTGCGCAAGGACCTCGCGGAGAAGGTCGCGGCGCTCGACCCGAGCTTCCTGCGGTTCCCGGGCGGCTGCGTCACCAACGTCGGCACCTTCGACTCCTACCTCGAGTCCGACGGCCAGGACCGGCAGCGGACGTACCAGTGGAAGGAGACCATCGGCCCGGTCGAGGAGCGCCCGACCAACTGGAACTTCTGGGGCTACAACCAGTCGTACGGCATCGGCTACCTCGAGTACCTGGAGTTCGCCGAGGACCTCGGCGCCTTCGCGCTGCCCGTCGTGTCGGTGGGCGCCAACGGCTGCGGGTCGCGCATCCCGGAGATGACCGACGAGCAGCGCCCGCGCTGGATCCAGGACACCCTCGACCTCATCGAGTTCGCCACCGGCGACACGGACACCGAGTGGGGCGCCAAGCGCGCCGAGCTCGGCCACCCGGAGCCGTTCGACATGCCGTACATCGGCCTGGGCAACGAGGAGAACACCCCGAAGTTCCAGGAGAACTTCCCGGCGTTCCGCGACGCCATCGAGGCGGAATTCCCCGACATCACGGTGATCTCCAACTCCGGGCCGGACGACGCCGGCACGCGCTTCGACGAGCTGTGGGACTTCAACCGCGAGCAGGGCGTCGCGATGGTCGACGAGCACTACTACAACGACCCGTCGTGGTTCCTGCAGAACACCGAGCGGTACGACTCGTACGACCGGAACGGGCCGCACGTCTTCCTCGGCGAGTACGCGTCGAAGGGCAACACCTTCGGCAACGCGCTCGCGGAGGCCGCGTACATGACGGGCCTGGAGCGCAACTCCGACGTCGTCGAGCTCGCCTCGTACGCGCCGATGTTCGCCAACGAGGACTACGTGCAGTGGTCGCCGGACATGATGTGGTTCGACAACGACCAGTCGTGGGGCTCGGTGAACTACTACACCCAGCAGCTGTTCATGACGAACGCCGGCGACCAGGTGGTGCCGTCGGAGCTCGGTGACGGGCCCGACGTCGTCCCGCCGGACGTCGAGGGCGGCGTCTTCCTGTCGACCTGGCTCACGCAGGCGCAGTACGACGACGTGAAGGTCACGGACAACGCCACGGGAGACGTGCTGTTCTCCGACGGCTTCGACGACGCCTCGTCGTGGGAGCCGCAGCGCGGCGACTGGTCCGTGTCCGACGGCGCGTACACCCAGTCCGACGCCGGCGTCGAGGACGCGCGCAGCATCGTCGCCGGCGCGTACGAGAAGGACTGGACGAACTACACGATGGAGGTCACCGCCCGGAAGACCGGGGGCGCGGAGGGCTTCCTCGTCGGCTTCGGCGCGGGAGCGAGCGACGACTTCTACTGGTGGAACGTCGGCGGCTGGGGCAACACCCGGTCCGTGCTGGAGCGGGCCGACGGCGCGCGCCAGGGCGAGGTCGCGGCGGCGGAGTCCTTCACGCCGCTGGAGAACGGTCGTGACTACCGGATCAAGGTCGTCGTCGAGGGCCGCACCATCGAGCTCTACCTCGACGGCGAGCTGCAGCTCACGTACACCGAGCCCGTGACGAAGTCGCTGTTCCAGGTCGTGACGCACGACGAGGAGACCGGTGAGCTCGTGGCCAAGGTGGTCAACGTCGGCGACGCCGTGGCGCGCACCGACGTCGAGGTCACGGGCGGTTTCGAGCCGGCCGCGACGGCACGGGTCACCGAGATGTCGGCCGACCCGTCGGCGACCAACACCAAGACAAGGCCCGAGCGCGTCGTCCCGGTGGACCGGACGTTCGAGGGGGCGGGGGCGTCGTTCACCTACGACTTCCCGGCGCACTCGATCACGTTCCTCCGGCTCGCCCCGGCGGACGAGCCGGGAACCGGGGACACGGCGAGCGCCGTGCGGGCGCAGGTGAAGCCGGCGTCCGTCGTGGCGGGCACCGACGCGCACGTCGCGGTCACGGTCACCGCCGCCGAGGGCCGCGGGTCGGCCCCCGCGGCCACCGGGACGGTGACGGTCGCGCTCGGCGACGAGACGGTCACCGCGGAGCTCGTCCGCGGCCGGGCGAGCGTCGTCGTGCCGACCGACGGCGTGCCTCCGGGCCGGCACGACGTCGTCGTCCGCTAC
>NZ_JBHVBO010000273.1:0-3933 GCF_042668085.1 Isoptericola sp. NPDC057391
GGGTCGACGTCCGTCGACCCGGGCCCTTCGCGTCGACCGGCTCGTGTCATGCTCGGGCCATGACGGGGGACGACCGCAGGAGTGGGCGGCTCGAGGTGATCGCCGGCCCGATGTTCGCCGGGAAGACGGAGGAGCTGGTGCGCCGGGTCCACCGGGCGCAGGTCGCGCGCCGCGACGTGCTCGTCGTCGCGCACGAGCTCGACACGCGCAGCGGGCCCGGCCGGGTGGCGTCGCACTCCGGGCTGGAGGTGCCCTCGCGCAGCGTGCGGCACGCCGAGGAGATCCCGGGCCTCCTCGCGGCGGGCACGGAGCTGGTGGCGGTCGACGAGGCGCAGTTCTTCGGCCCCGGCCTGCTGGACGTCGCGACGGCGCTGGCCGACGCGGGCCTCGTGGTGGTGGTCGCCGGGCTGTCCGTGACGTTCGACGGGCGGGCGTTCGCGCCGCTGCCCGAGCTCATGTCGGTCGCCGAGTCGGTCACCAAGCTCACCGCGGTGTGCGCGGTCTGCGGCCGCGACGCGGCGTTCCACGTCCGGCTCGAGGCGATGCCGGCCGGCGACGACGCGCTGGCCCCGACGTCGGGCCACGTGGGCGGGACCGAGTCGTACGAGGCGCGCTGCCGGCGCCACCGCGCCGGCTGACGAGGACGTCGCCGCGTCGCCGGACGCTCAGCCGCGCCCGAGCCGCTGGCGCAGCGGGCAGTCGAACGGGTCGCGGGCGGCCAGCCCGACCTCGTTGAGGTACCGCACGACGATCGCGTACGAGCGCAGCAGCGACGTCTCGGTGTACGGCAGCCCGAGCCGCGCGCAGTGCTCGCGGACGATGAGCCGGGCGCGCGCCAGGTGCGGGCGGGGCATGCTCGGGAACAAGTGGTGCTCGACCTGGAGGTTGAGCCCGCCCATGAGGACGCTCATCCAGGCGCCGCCGCGCACGTTGCGGGAGGTGAGCACCTGCTTCGACAGGAAGTCGATCCGGCTGCCCTCGGGGATCATCGTCATCCCCTTGTGGTTGGGGGCGAACGTCGCCCCCATGTAGACGCCGAAGACGGCGAGCTGCACGCCGAGGAACGCGAGCCCGAGGCCCAGGGGGAGCCACCACAGGACGACGGCGACGTACGCGCTCAGGCGTACGAGGATGGTGAGCAGCTCGCGCCGCCGCGCCGCGCGGTCCTCCGGCGGGCCGGTCAGCAGCGACCGCACGGCGGTCACGTGCAGGTTGATCCCCTCGAGGGTGAGGAGGGGGAAGAAGAGCCAGCCCTGGCGGCGCGTGATCGCGCCCAGGAACCCGTGGTGGTCCGCGGCCGCCTCCGGGGTGAAGGAGATGACGCCGGGAGCGACGTCGGGGTCCTTGCCCACCTGGTTGGGGTTGGCGTGGTGGCGGGTGTGCTTCGTCATCCACCACGAGTAGCTGATGCCGACGACGGCGTTCGCCAGGATGCGGCCGACGCGGTCGTTGAGCGGCCCGGACGCGAAGACCTGGCGGTGCGCCGTCTCGTGCGTGACGAAGGCCAGCTGGGTGAGCACGACGCCGAGCGCGGCCGCGACGAGGAGCTGGAACCACGAGTCGCCCAGCAGGACGAACCCGGTGACGACTCCGCCGAGCGCGAGCACGAGCGCGACGCCGACGGCGAGGTAGTAGCCGTACGCCCGGCGTAGGAGCCCGGCGTCGCGGACCTCCCGGGACAGGGCGCCGTAGGTGCTGGTGAACTTCGCCGCGGCGCCGCCGCGCGGGGCGGCGGGGCTGTCGAGGACGGCCGGGACGGCTGGGGGCATGTGCGCCTCGCAGGGGTCGGGGTCGACTTCCCAGCCGAGGTGTGAGCGGTTGCTCGGTCGCGCGGATGCTTCGAGCCTACGGGGCCGTAGGTTCGGGACAAGGGGGTTGTCCCCCCAGTGCGCGGAGCCGGTCGAGCACCTGGCGCGACGTGGCGGCGTCCGCGTCCGCGGTCACGACCGGCAGCCTGGCACGCCGGGACCCGCCGGCGACTCAGTCCTCCACGAGCGGGACGAACGAGTAGGTCCCGTGCTCGGAGGTGCGCACCGTGCCGTCCTCGTCACGGGTCACGAGCACCATCACGTGCCGCACGGGGACCACCATCCGGCCGCCGGGCGCGACCTGGTCCACCAGCTCCTGGGGCAGCCGCGTCGGCGCGGCGGACACCAGCACCCGGTCCCAGCCACCGGCGCGCGGGGCGCCGAGCCGGCCGGGGTCGGCACGGGCTACCCGGGCCCAGGCCATGCCGGTCCGTCGCACGTTGCCCGCGCCCCAGGCGGCGAGGTCGGCGTGCCGTTCGAGCCCCAGCACCGATCCGGTGGGCCCGACGAGGCGGGCGAGCAGCGCGGTCGTCCAGCCGGAGCCGGACCCGACGTCGAGCACGTGGGCGCCCACCGGCACGTCGAGGAGCCGGAGCATCGCCGCGACGGTCGACGGCTGCGAGCACGTCTGGCCGTGCCCGATCTCGACGGGGCTGTCCGCCTCGGCCCAGCGGGCGCGGGCGCGCGGCAGGAAGCCTCGGCGGTCGACGTCGCGCAGCGCGGCCGTCACCGCGTCGTCGACGCCCCCGGCACCCGTCGGCAGGTCGGGGCGTCCCGTCCGCCCGGTCATCTCCCCATGGTCGCCCCGGGGCGCTCCGGACACCGGACGAGCGCACGGGCGAGGGGTATCGGGGCCGCGCCGGGGCAGCGACACCGGGCGAGCAGGCCGGACCGGGTCGACCATCGGAAGGACGGCCGGCGAGAGACGTCGGCCCGCCCGAGAACGGAGGACGACATGGCAGGCACGGTCGCGCGCGTCACGGAGATCACGGCCCGGTCGGACACGAGCTTCGAGGACGCGATCCGCGTCGGCCTCGAGCGGGCGGGCCAGACGGTCCGCCACATCACCGGCGCCTGGGTCAAGGAGCAGAAGGTGGAGGTGTCGGACGGCGCGATCGTCGCGTGGCAGGTGGACCTGCAGGTGACGTTCGTGCTCGAGGGCTGACCCGCGGCGTTCGTAGGTGGGGCACGTCACGGCGGCCGACGGTGGAGGACGTTTGAACCGATCGGCGCCGTGACGTAGTCTTGGACGT
Source organism: Isoptericola sp. NPDC057391 (assembly GCF_042668085.1). Lineage (NCBI taxonomy): Bacteria > Bacillati > Actinomycetota > Actinomycetes > Micrococcales > Promicromonosporaceae > Isoptericola > Isoptericola sp. NPDC057391. Next base: position 3,062 of record NZ_JBHVBO010000273.1, read on the forward strand.
CGGCGCGCCTTCGGCGTGCCAGTCCCGTGTGTCCACGACGCACCGCACTCGACCGCCGCGGCGGGCCGAGTTGCAGACCAAGTCGGTGAAGAACGTCGTGCGGCATGCCCAGACCAGGAGAGATGAGCAGCAACGTGGTGTACGCGATCGTCAAGGCCGGTGGCCGTCAGGAGAAGGTGTCCGTCGGGGACATCGTCGTCATGGACCGTGTCAAGGCCGAGGCCGGTGACACGGTGGAGCTGCCCGCTCTGCTTCTGGTGGACGGGGAGAAGGTGACCACCGACGCCGCGAAGCTGGCGAAGGTCAAGGTCACGGCCGAGGTCGTGCGGGACGAGAAGGGCCCGAAGATCACGATCCTCAAGTACAAGAACAAGACCGGCTACCGCAAGCGCCAGGGTCACCGTCAGCCGCTGACCCGCCTCAAGGTCACCGGCATCAAGTGACTCACCGCCGGGCCGAGCGCGACACCCCGCAGCACGGCCCGCGGCACTGATCCCCTCGTTCTTCGCAGAAAGCAGGTCTGACAGATGGCACACAAGAAGGGCGCGAGCTCCTCGCGCAACGGTCGTGACTCGAACGCCAAGTCGCTCGGCGTCAAGCGCTACGGCGGCCAGGCCGTCAAGGCCGGCGAGATCATCGTCCGCCAGCGTGGCACCCACTTCCACCCCGGCGAGAACGTCGGCCGTGGCGGCGACGACACGCTGTTCGCGCTGACCGCCGGCTCGGTGGCCTTCGCGACGCGTCGCGGCCGCAAGGTCGTCGACATCGTCGCGGCCGAGGTCTGAGCCGCACACACTTCCTCGGCTCTCACCCGAGTCGACGACGAGGGGCGCACCGTCGCGGCGCAGGCGGAGACGGGCACCACGCAGGGG
>NZ_JBHVBO010000274.1:0-3927 GCF_042668085.1 Isoptericola sp. NPDC057391
CCTTCGCGCGGACGTATCCCTCCCGAAGTGGAGGGCGCCCTGGCGCCCGTGAACGCGTCCGCGCGAAGGAGCCCCCGACCCACGCGACAGCGAGCTCAGGAGCGAACCGTCAGGAAGCAGCGAGCTCCGCCCGCACCTCCTCGCGCAAACGCCCATGACGGGAGGGCTCCGGGGCGGCCGCCAGCAGCGTCTTCGTGTAGTCGTGCTGCGGGTCGAGGATGACGTCGTCGGACGGCCCCCGCTCCACGATGTCCCCCCTGTACATCACGATGATCTCGTCGCTGAAGTGCCGCGCGGTGGCGAGGTCGTGGGTGATGTAGAGGACGCCGAGGTTCTCCTCGCGCTGCAGCCGGGCGAGCAGGTTCAGCACGCCGAGGCGGATGGAGACGTCGAGCATGGACACGGGCTCGTCGGCGACGAGGAACCGCGCGCCGGGCGCGAGGGCGCGGGCGATGGCGACGCGCTGCCGCTGCCCCCCGGACATCTCGTGCGGCCGCTTGACGGCGTAGAGCTCGGGCGGGGTGAGGTTGACGCGCTCCAGCAGGTCGTGGACCGCGGGCTCGAGGGCGTCTCCGCTCGCGACGCCGTGCAGCTTGAGCGGGCGCTCCAGGTGGTGCGCCACGGTGTGGTACGGGTTGAGCGACGCGAACGGGTCCTGGAAGACCATCTGCACCTGGTGGCGGTAGCTCGACAGCGCGCGGCCACGGCGCCCGATGGGCTGCCCGTCGAGCAGGATCTCCCCGGTCGTCGGTGTCTCGAGCTGGGAGATCATCTTGGCCACGGTCGACTTGCCGGAGCCGGACTCGCCGACGAGGGCGATGGTCTTGCCGGGCTCCAGCGTGAACGACACGTCGTTCACGGCGCGCAGCGTGCCGCTGCGCATGCCGCTGCGGACCTTGAACTCCTTGACGAGGTTGCGGACCTCGAGGCTGCTCATGACGCCTCCCCCTGGGCGGCGTCGCGGGCGACGCCGGTGCGGACGAACGAGCCACGGTCGCCCGTGAGGCTCGGGAACGAGTCCAGCAGCTGCCGCGTGTACGGGTGCTGGGCGCGCGCGTAGATGGACTCGGAGGTGTCGAGCTCGACGATCCGGCCGGCGCGCATGACGGCGATCCGGTCGCTGATCTCGAGCAGGAGCGGCAGGTCGTGCGTGATGAAGACGACGGCGAAGTTGAACCGCTCGCGCAGGCGCATGATCTCGCGCAGGATGCCGCGCTGGACGACGACGTCGAGCGCCGTCGTCGGCTCGTCCATGATCATGACCTGCGGGTTGAGCGCCATCGCCATGGCGATCATGACGCGCTGCCGCATGCCGCCGGACAGCTCGTGGGCGAAGCTGTCGAGGCGTGCCGGGTCGACGCCGACCAGGTCGAGGAGCTCCGCGGAGCGGGCGGCACGTTCCTTCTTGCCCATCTGCGGGCGGTGGGTGGTGAGGACGTCGCCGAGCTGCTTGCGCACGCTGATCACGGGGTTGAGCGAGTTCATCGCCCCCTGGAAGACCATGGAGACCTTGTCCCAGCGGAAGGCGCGCAGCGCGTCGCCGGTGAGGCTGACGACGTCGATGTCCGAGCCGTTCGCGTCGTGGAAGGTCACCTCGCCGGAGCGCAGGATGGCCGGCGGCTTGAGGAGCCGGTTGAGGCCGTACGCGAGCGTCGTCTTGCCGCAGCCGGACTCGCCGGCGAGGCCCAGGATCTCGCCGCGGTGCAGCGTGAGGGAGACGTCGTCGACGGCGCGGACGGGCGGGTCCACCTCGTACTCGATGGAGACGTTCCGGGCGGTGAGGACCGGCTCGAGGCGGGCCACGTGGTCGGCGTGCGTCGGCGACGACAGCGGGCCGGTGGGGGTGGCGGTGGCGGTCATGCGTCGACCCTCTCCTTCTCGGCGGCGGGCGCCTGCGCGGCACGGCGACCGAGCTTGTCCTTGCCGGCCTTGCGGGCCTCGCGGACGCTCTTGGCGGCGGCGGGAGCGAGGCGCAGCTTCGGGTTGACGATCTCGTCGATGGCGAAGTTGACGAGGGACAGGCCGGTGCCGAAGAGGGCGATCATCAGGCCCGGGGGCACGAACCACCACCAGGCGCCGCGGGTGAGCGCGCCGCCGCCCTGCGCCTCGTTGAGCATCGTGCCCCAGGTGATCGAGCCGTTGGGCCCGAGGCCGAGGTACGACAGCCCGGCCTCGCCGAGGATGGCGAGCACGATGGCGAAGAGGAACTGCGACGCCAGCAGGGGCAGCAGGTTGGGCAGCACCTCGACACCGATGATGCGCGGGGTCTTCTCGCCGGCGACGCGGGCCGCGGAGACGTAGTCGCGCACCCGCAGGGACCTGGCCTGGGAGCGCAGCACGACGGCGGGGCCGGCGAAGGCGGTGACGCCGAGGATGAGCGCCACGACCCACAGGCTGCGCACCTGCAGGTAGCTGGCGACGACGATCATCAGCGGCAGGCCCGGGATGACGAGCATGATGCCGGTGACCAGCGAGAGGAACTCGTCGGTCCAACCGCGCAGGTAGCCGGCGACGACGCCGAACAGGAGCGCGAGGACGATCGCGACGAGGCCGGCGGTGACGCCGACGACCAGCGAGCCGCGGGCGCCCTCGGCGAGCTGGGCGAGGACGTCGTAGCCGAGGCTGGTGGTGCCGAGCCAGTGGCCGGGCTGCGGCGGGAGCATGGCGTCGTTGCCGGAGCTGCGCGGGTCCTGGGTGACGAAGGGGCCCACGATCGCGAACAGGACGATCGCGCCGATGAGGATGAGGCCGGCGAGGAGCTTGCCCGAGAGCGACGGCATCATCTGCCGGACGCCGGACCTCGTCACCGGCGGCGTGGCCGGCGCGCTGGTGGGTGCGGTGGTGTCGGTGTCAGTCATTGTGGCGCGTCCTCGGGTCCAGGAAGCCGTAGATGAGGTCCATGAGGAACAGCGCCGCAAGGACCGCGAGCGTGATGACGAGGAACACGCCCTGCATCAGCGCGTAGTCGTTGTTGCGCACGGCGGTGATCATGAGCTTGCCGACGCCGGGGTACGTGAAGACCTGCTCCATGACGAGGGAGCCGGCGACGACGAAGCCGAGCGAGACGCCGAAGCCGGCGAGGGACGGCAGCGCGGCGTTGCGCATCGCGTAGGTGGTGAACACGCGGCGCGGGCGCAGGCCCTTGGCCTCGGCGGTGGTGACGTAGTCCTCCGACAGGGTCGAGACCATCATGTTGCGCATCCCGAGCAGCCAGCCGCCGACGGACGAGATGACGATCGTCACGGCCGGGAGGAACGCGTGGTAGAGCACGGAGCCGACGAACGCCCAGCTCCACTCGGGGCCGTTGAAATGGAAGACGTCGTACGCGCCGATGATCGGGAACCACTGGAGGCTCACGGCGAAGACGAAGATGAGCACGAGGGCCACCCAGAAGTAGGGCAGCGACTGCAGCATGGTGGTGCTGGGCACCAGGCTGTCCACCCAGGTGCCGCGCTTCCAGCCGGCGAGCGCGCCCAGGCCGATGCCGAGCACGAACGAGATGACCGTCGCGGTGCCGACCAGGCCGAGGGTCCACGGGATGGCGTCGCCGATGAGCTCGGTGACGGGTGTCGGGAAGTTCGTCACGGAGACGCCGAGGTTCCCGGTGAGGACGTTCTTCCAGTACGTGACGTACTGCTCCCACAGGGTCTGGTCCTCGGCGGCGCCGAGGAGGAGCCGGATGCTGTTCTCCGTGCCCGCCGGGATGCCTCCGGCGCGCTGCAGCTTCGCCATGAGGATCGAGAACGGGTCGCCCGGCAGCATGCGCGGGATGAAGAAGTTCAGCGAGATCGCGGCCCACAGCGTCACCGCGTAGAAGGCGATCCGCCTGGCGTAGAACTTCATGGGGTCGGGCCGCCCTTCGGTGTCGCGGGCATGCGGCTCCTCCTCGCTCGGTGCGTCACTGCGTCGTGGTGCGGGTCGTGCGGG
>NZ_JBHVBO010000275.1:0-3898 GCF_042668085.1 Isoptericola sp. NPDC057391
CGACTACCCTCGTCGGGTGGCACATCTCCTCGGCGCGGACGGCATCGCGCTGACCATCGGCACCCGCACCCTCCTGCGCGACGTCTCGCTCGGTCTCGACGACGGCGACCGCATCGGCGTCGTCGGCCCCAACGGGGCCGGCAAGTCGACCCTGCTGCGCCTGCTGGCCGGCACGCAGGCGCCCGACGCCGGTCGCGTCACGCGCGTGGGCGGGTCCCGACTCGGCATGCTCGTCCAGCGCGACGTGGACGACGACGCGGCGACGATCCGCGACCTCGTGCACGGCGACGACGCGACGCACGAGTGGGCGTCGGACGCCCGCATCCGCTCCGTGCACGCCGGCCTGCTGGCGGACCTGGACCTCGACCAGCCCGCGTCGACCCTCTCGGGCGGGCAGCGTCGCCGGGTGGCGCTCGCCGCGCTGCTCGTCGAGGACCCGGACGTGCTGCTGCTCGACGAGCCCACCAACCACCTCGACGTCGAGGGCGTCGCCTGGCTGGCCGAGCACCTGGCCGCCCGCTACGGCCGTCCCGGCGCCACGGGCGCGCTCGTCGTCGTCACGCACGACCGCTGGTTCCTCGACGCCGTCTGCTCCCGCACGTGGGAGGTGCGCGGCGACGGATCCGGCGCCGTCGACGGGTACGACGGCGGGTACGCGGCGTACATCCTGGCGCGCGCGGAGCGCGCCCGGCAGGCCGCGACGGCGGCCGAGAAGCGCAACAACCTGCTGCGCAAGGAGCTCGCGTGGCTCAAGCGCGGCGCGCCCGCACGCACCTCCAAGCCCAAGTTCCGGCTCGACGCCGCGGCCGCGCTCATCGACGACGAGCCGCCGCCGCGCGACACCCTCGAGCTCACCCAGATGGCCACGCGCCGCCTGGGCAAGGACGTCCTCGACCTCGAGGACGTCACCGTCACGGTGCCGGCGCGCGACGGCCACGAGGCCGGGCCGCGCGACGCGGCCGGCCGCCGGGTGCTGCTCGACGACGTCACCTGGCGCCTCGGCCCCGGCGACCGGTTCGGCGTGGTCGGCGTCAACGGCGCCGGCAAGACGACCCTGCTGTCCCTGCTCGCCGGCCGCCGGGAGCCGGACTCCGGCCGCGTGCGGCGCGGCAAGACCGTGCACGTCGCGGAGCTGACGCAGGACGTCGGCGAGCTGGACGACGTCGGGCACCTCACCGCCGTGCAGGTGGTGGACCGGGAGAAGCGCACCGTCGTCGTCGACGGCAAGGAGCTCACCGCCGGGCAGCTCACCGAGCGCCTCGGCTTCACCCGCGAGCGGGCGCACACGATCGTGCGCGACCTGTCCGGCGGCGAGCGACGGCGCCTCCAGCTGCTGCGGCTGCTCGTCTCGGAGCCCAACGTGCTGCTGCTCGACGAGCCCACGAACGACCTGGACACCGACACCCTCGCCGCCGTCGAGGACCTGCTCGACGGGTGGCCCGGCACGCTGATCGTCGTCTCGCACGACCGGTACCTGCTGGAGCGGGTGTGCGACCGGCAGTGGGCGCTGCTCGGCGACGGCGCGCTGCGGGACCTGCCGGGCGGGGTGGAGCAGTACCTCGAGCTGCGCCGGGCGGATGCGTCGGGCACCTCGACGGCCGCGGCGTCCCCGAGCGCCCCGCCCGCCGCCGCCGGAGCCGCCGGTTCCGGCGCGCGACCTGCGGCGACGCCGTCCGGCGCCTCCGCGGCGCAGGTGCGGGCCGCGAAGAAGGAAATCTCACGGATTGAGCGTCGGTTGGCTCGGATCGCGGACGAGGAGAACACTCTGCACGAGCAGATCGCCGCCGACCCGACGGACTACACCGCTGTGGCGGCCCTCGACGAGCGCCTCCGGGAGCTCGGCGCCGAGAAGGAGGAGCTCGAGATGGCCTGGTTGGAGTCCGCCGAGGTGGCGGGATGATCGACAGGATGCGCGACGCATGAGCGACACCGTGCTGGACGACGTCGACCGGGCGCTCGTGCGCGCGCTGCGGGAGGACGGGCGAGCGACGCTGGCCGCGCTGGCGGGCGTGACGGGGCTGTCGCAGTCCGCCGTGCAGGCGCGCGTGCGCAAGCTGGAGGCGCGGCAGGTGATCACCGGCTATCGCGCCGTCGTCGACCCCGACGCCGTGGGGCTGCCCATCGCGGCGTACGTGGAGATCACGCCGCTGGATCAGTCGCAGGCCGACGACGCCCCCGAGCGGCTGCGCGACGTGCCGGGCATCGAGGCGTGCTGGTCGGTGGCCGGCAACGCGAACTACCTGCTGCTGGTGCGCGTGTCCTCGCCGTCCGCGCTGGAGGACCTGCTCGGCGTCATCCGGCGGGAGGCGAGCGTGTCCACGCGGTCCACCGTGGTGCTCCGGACGTACTTCGAGGGACGCCCGCTGGCGCATTGACAAGAATTCTTGCGGTGCAACCCTGGTTCGGCAGGAGGTTCTCCTCTACCGTCGGGGTATGACCGAGACAATCTCTCAGCGCACAGCCCCCAGCGTCGGCGGCTCGATCGAGGCCACCGCTGTCCTCGAGTCGCTGCGCGAGCACCTGCTCGTCGACGGCTTCGACCTCGTGCTCGACCTCGACCGCTCGCACGGCTCGACCCTCGTCGACGCCCGCGACGGACGCGAGTGGACCGACCTGTTCACCTTCTTCGCGTCGAACCCCCTGGGCATGAACCACCCCGCCCTGTTCCGCGACCCGGTGTTCCGCGAGGAGCTGACCCGCGCCGCGATCAACAAGCCGTCCAACTCCGACGTCTACACCGTCGAGCTCGCCCGCTTCGTCGACGCCTTCGCCCGCGTGCTCGGCGACCCCGCCCTGCCGCACCTCTTCTTCGTCGACGGCGGCGCCCTCGCCGTCGAGAACGCGCTCAAGGTCGCGTTCGACTGGAAGTCGCGGCACAACGAGGCGCATGGCCGCTCGCCCGAGCTGGGCACGAAGGTGCTGCACCTGCAGCACGCCTTCCACGGGCGCTCCGGCTACACCATGTCCCTCACCAACACCGAGCCCGGCAAGGTCGCCCGCTTCCCGAAGTTCGACTGGCCCCGCATCGCCTCGCCCTACCCCGGCCACGACGCCGACGGCGCGCCCCGCGACGTCGAGGCCCTCGAGGCCCAGGCGCTCGCCGAGGCCCGCGCCGCGTTCGAGGCGCACCCGCACGACATCGCCTGCTTCGTCGCCGAACCGATCCAGGGCGAGGGCGGCGACCACCACCTGCGCGCCGAGTTCCTCCAGGCCGTGCAGGCCCTGTGCCACGAGCACGACGCCCTGTTCGTCCTGGACGAGGTGCAGACCGGCGTCGGCATGACCGGGACGGCGTGGGCCTACCAGCAGCTCGGCGTCCAGCCCGACGTCGTCGCCTTCGGCAAGAAGGCCCAGGTGTGCGGCGTCATGGCCGGCGGGCGCGTCGACGAGATCGACGACAACGTCTTCCGCGTCTCGTCGCGCATCAACTCCACCTGGGGCGGCAACCTCGCCGACATGGTGCGCTCGCGCCGCATCCTCGAGGTGATCGAGGCGGAGGGCCTGATCGAGCGCGCCGCGCGCGTCGGGGCCGGGCTGCTGTCCCGGCTCGAGACGCTCGCCGCCGCGCACCCCGGCGTGGTCACCGACCCCCGCGGCCGCGGGCTCATGTGCGCCGTGTCGCTGCCGTCGCGCGCGGTGCGCGACGCCGTGCTGGCGGGGCTCCACGACGAGGGCTTCCTCATCCTCGGGTGCGGGGAGCGGTCCGTGCGGTTCCGGCCGGCGCTGACCGTCGACGAGTCCGTGCTGGATGCTGCGGTCGGTGCGCTCGATCGCGTGGTGTCGCGGGTCTGAGGGTCGCGTCGAAACCTCGGTTCGGCGGACGGCCGGGCGGGGGATCGCGCGCACGGTAGCGTTCACGGGCGCCAGGGCGCCCTCCACTTCGGGACTTCTACTACCG
>NZ_JBHVBO010000276.1:0-3867 GCF_042668085.1 Isoptericola sp. NPDC057391
ACCCCGCGGGGTGACCGGCCGTCGGGCCGTGCGTACCGGTGGCGCGCCGGAGCGTCAGTCGCCGCTCTGGAAGATCGCCAGCAGGCGCAGGAACTCCAGGTACAGCCACACCAGGGTGACGATGAGCCCGAAGGCCGCCGTCCAGGCGAACTGCGCCGGGACGCCCTGCTCGACGCCGCGCTTGATCGAGTCGAAGTCGACGATGAGCGACGCGGCGGCGAGGCCGACCGCGACGAGCCCGACGATGATCCCGATCACGCCGCCACGCATGCCCCAGCCGTCGAGCACGCCCGTCCAGGTCAGGACGACGTTGACGAGCGAGAAGACGAGGTAGCCCACCATGGCGATGAGCAGCCAGCGCGTGAACTTGGGCGTGACGCGCACCTTGCCGGACTTGAACAGGAACAGCGCGGCGGCGAACGTCGCGAGGGTCGCCACGACGGCCTGCAGCACGATCCCGGAGAGCGGGGCGCCCGAGCTGCCGACGGCGATCGACGCGAACGCGATCGAGATGCCACCGAGGAACACGCCCTCGGCCACCGTGTAGGCGATGATCAGCGCGGGGCTGGGCTTCTTCTTGAAGGCGTTCACCAGCCCCAGCACGAGACCCGCGATCATGCCGATCGGCCACAGGTTCGGGGCGAAGTTCCACGTCGCCGCCGCCACCACGACCAGCAGCGCGAGGAGGCCGCCGGTCTTGATGATGACGTCGTCGTAGGTGAGGCGCTTGGTGTCGGCCGTGGTGGCCGACGGCGCCTGGTACATGGCGTCGAGGCTCGCGGCGTCGGCGGCCTGCGCGCCCATGGTCCCGGCGCCGTACGCGCCGTACTGCGGCTGCGCGGTGGTGGTGCCGCCGGGGCGGGACCCCTGGCGAGCCCCGGTACGGCGCGGCTCGCCGAAGACGTCGCTGCTCGAGAAGACGGGGTTGGTCATGAACTCCTCCTGGTCGCGGCTGCCGGGTGCCCGACGACGGGTCGTCGCGCGCGCAGGGCCGGGTCGCTGGCCGTGCGATCCATCGTAGTGAACGCGCGGCGTTCCTCAGACGTTCCCAGGTCGGCGACTCTTTCCGAGGACGCCGCGCGCGGCCTCCGCCGTCGCCTCGTCGACGGCGAACAGCCCGGTCCCGGTCACGGGGTGCTGCTGCCCGTGGTCGCCGCCGAAGACGCCGCCCGCCTCGGTGACGACGAGGGACAGCGGCGCGTAGTCCCACACCATGCCGCCCACCTGGACCGCGAGGTCGAGCTCGCCGGCCGCGACCAGCAGGGCGCCGTGCACGCGCCAGTCGGCCACGTCGACGGCGCTGGCGAGCCGGTCGACCTCGCCCCGGTACCGCTCGGGCACCATGGCCACTGGGGGCAGCACCGCCGTCCGCGCCGAACCGAGCGACCCCGGCGGTGCGCCGACGCGCAGGCGCCGCGCGCCGGTCACGCGACCGTCGACGACGTCCGCGACGAACGCGCCCCGGCCGCGGGCCGCGTACCAGACCTGTCCCTGCGCGGGCAGGATCGCGACGCCGACGGTCACCTCGCCGCCCTCCTCGAGCGCGATCAGGGTCTGCCACCGGTCGTCGCCCTCGACGAACACGAGCGTCCCGTCGATGCCGTCGAGGACCCATCGCCGGCGCCCCGCGCCGAGCTCGCCCGTCTCCTCGCCCAGGAACGCGTCGTCGGGCCGCGCGGCGCGCAGCACCTCGCGCACCCGTTCCTCGACCGCGAGGTCGGCCTCGGTCACCACCGAGCCGTCGAGCTTGTGGTCGCGCGCGAGCCCCTGCACGCGCGCGAAGTACCGCAGCCCCAGGTCGGCGCCGGCGAGGGCCGCCGCCAGGGCGAGGTCGAGGTCCTCGGGCAGGTCACGAGCATCCATGGCCGCAGCATGCCCTGTCGGCGGAGATCACCCGGCCCCTGCCCATGCCGCGGCGTCGACCCGCACGTAGGCTCGGGAAGGACCTGTGCACCCGTGACGACGGCATGACGACGGCACCCGAGATGACCTCCAGGGGCGACATGATCGAAGCACACGGCCTGACCAAGAGATACGGACCGAAGCTCGCGGTGGACGACGTGACGTTCACCGTGCGGCCGGGCACGGTCACGGGCTTCCTCGGCCCGAACGGCGCCGGCAAGTCCACCACGATGCGGATGATCATGGGCCTGGACCGCCCCACGGCGGGGCGCGTCACCGTGAACGGGAGCGCCTACGCCCAGCATGCGCGGCCGCTGGCCGAGGTGGGCGCGCTGCTGGAGGCGAAGGCCGTGCACCCCGGGCGGACGGCCCGCCAGCACCTGCAGGCGCTCGCCGCCACCCACGGGATCGCGCCGGCGCGGGTGGACGAGGTGGTCGAGCTCACGGGCCTGGCGGCCGTCGCGCGCAAGCGGGTGGGCGGCTTCTCCCTCGGGATGGGGCAGCGGCTCGGCATCGCCGTGGCGCTGCTGGGCGACCCGCGCACCCTCATCCTCGACGAGCCCGTCAACGGCCTGGACCCCGAGGGCGTGCTGTGGGTGCGCAACCTCGCCCGCTTCCTGGCGAGCGAGGGCCGCACCGTGTTCCTGTCCAGCCACCTCATGAGCGAGGTCGCGCTCACCGCCGACCACGTCATCGTCATCGGGCGCGGGCGCATCCTCGCCGACATGCCGGTGCAGCAGCTCGTCGACGGCGCCTCCCGCCGCCTCGTGCGCGTGCGCTCGCCGCAGGCCGCCGACCTCGCCGACGCCCTGCGGCGCGAGGGCGGCGACGTGGCCCCGGGCGACGACGGCGCCCTCGAGGTCACGGGCGTCGAGGCGGCCAGGGTGGGCGAGGTCGCCGCCGCGGGCGGCGTCGTCCTGCACGAGCTCACCCCCGTGTCCTCCACCCTCGAGGAGGCCTACCTCGAGCTCACCGCCGACTCGGTCGAGTACCAGGCCGAGGCCCTAGACGACGCCTCCACGACCACGGACGGAGCGCACCGATGACCGCCGCCACCGCACGACCCGCCGAGACCGCCGCACCGGCCGTCGTCGTGCACCGCGTGTCGTTCGGCCGCGTGCTGCGCGGCGAGTGGATCAAGTTCCGCACCCTGCGCTCCACGGTGTGGACCGTGGTGATCACGGCCGTCGTCATGGTGGGGCTCGCGCTCATGATGGCCGGCATCATGCGCGTGGCCGCCGACACCCCCGAGATGTCGGAGGGCATGTCGCAGGACCCGGGGCTGCAGGCGATCGGCCTCACCGGCACGACGATCGTGACGTTCGGCTACTCGTTCGGCGCGCTGGCGGTGGGCGTGCTCGCGTCGCTCATCGTCACCAGCGAGTACTCCACCGGCACCGTGCGCTCGACGTTCGCCGCCGTGCCCCGCCGGCTGCCCGTGCTGTGGGCCAAGCTGGTCGTCATCGTGCTCGCCACCGCCGTGGTGGTCGCCGTCGCGCTCGCGATCGCCTACGTGGCGACGGCGCCCCTGCTCGAGGACGCCGGGCTGAGCGTGGACCTGTCGGACTCGGAGCAGGTGCGCGCGCTGGCCGGCTGCGTGCTCTACCTCGCGACGGTCGCGGCGTTCGCCCTCGCCGTCGGCACGCTGATGCGGCACAGCGCCGGCGCGATCTTCACGATCGTCGCGGTCTTCTTCGTCGTGCCGCTGATCTTCAACATCGTGGTGCAGGCCACCGACGCCGCGTGGACGGACTGGGTGAACAAGCTGCTGCCCAGCGTCGCCGGCGAGCGGATCATCTCCCGCGGCGTCGAGACGGACGTCCTGCTCGACCCGTGGGTGGGCTACGCCGTCCTCGTCGGCTACACCGTGGTGCTGCTCGTCGCCGCGGCGATCACGCTGAAGCGCCGCGACGCCTGACGCGCCGCCCTGACCGTTGTGGGTGGGCTCGTGGCCCTGTTTCGTCG
>NZ_JBHVBO010000277.1:0-3849 GCF_042668085.1 Isoptericola sp. NPDC057391
GACGTCTGGAGGGCAGGGTGTGCCGACGAAGCACACCCTGCCCCCTATCCTGTCCTGGCCACACCCGTCGTGGCCATCGTCCTGGCAACGAGGCCCCGAAACTTGAACCCGTGGCCCTGGGAATCCCGGGGCGAACGAGGAGACAACACACATGCTCTGGTATCTCGGACGCAGGCTCCTACAGGTGATCCCTGTGTTCCTGGGGGCGACGCTCCTGCTCTACGCACTCGTGTTCCTGCGGCCCGGAGACCCCGTCGCCGGCCTCGGCGGGGAGCGTGGCCTCCCTGAGGCCGTGCAAGCCCAGATTCGCGAGCAGTACAACCTGAACGAACCGTTCATCGTGCAGTACCTGCTCTTCCTCAAGGGCGTCTTCACCCTCGACTTCGGCATCGACTTCCGTGGTCAGGAGATCATGGACGTCATCGCCGCGGCGCTGCCCGTGACCTTCCAGCTCGCGATCATGGCGCTCGTCATCGAGGCCGTCTTCGGCGTCCTCTTCGGGCTCTTCGCCGGGATGCGCAAGGGCGGCTGGTTCGACGGCACCGTGCTCGTGATCAGCCTGCTGGTCATCTCCGTGCCGACGTTCGTCATCGGCTTCGTGCTGCAGTTCGTGATGGGCGTGAAGCTCGGCTGGTTCCCCGTCACCGTCGGCAGGGACCCGAACTTCTACACCCTCCTGCTACCGGCGATCGTGCTGGCAGCGACGTCGTTCGCGTACGTGCTCCGCCTGACCCGCACGTCGGTCTCGGAGAACCTCAGCGCCGACTACGTCCGCACCGCGCGGGCCAAGGGTCTCAATCGCTCGCAGGTCACCGGCCGCCACGTGCTGCGCAACTCGCTCATCCCCGTCGTCACGTTCCTGGGCGCCGACCTCGGCAACCTCATGGGCGGGGCGATCGTGACGGAGGGCATCTTCAACATCAACGGCGTCGGAGGGACGCTCTACCAGGCGATCATCCGCGGCGAGAACGTCACCGTCGTCTCGCTCACGACCGTGCTGGTCATCGTCTACATCCTGGCGAACCTGCTCGTCGACCTCCTCTACGCCGCCCTCGACCCGAGGATCCGTTATGCCTGAGAACCGATACGAGACCGTGCCCGGCGGGCGGCGCCCGCGCCCCGGGCAGGAGCACTTCGCCGCCGAGGTCGACGAGGGCGGCCTGGGTGCCGTCGACGCGGTCAAGTCGGACGAGGCCCCGTCCAGCCTGTGGCGGGACGCCTGGCGCGAGATGCGCCGCCGCCCGATGTTCTGGGTGGCGGCCGCGATCATCCTGCTGGTCGTGACCGTCGCCGCCTTCCCGGGGTGGTTCACGTCCGTCCACCCGCGCTTCGACTGCGAGCTGGCCAAGTCGCTCGGCGGCCCGGAGCCCGGCCACCCGTTCGGCTTCGACAAGCAGGGCTGCGACATCTACGCGCGCACCATCTACGGCGCCCGCGCGTCCGTGCTCGTGGGCGTGATGTCCACGGCGATGGTCGTGATCCTCGGCACCGTCATGGGCGCCGTCGCCGGGTACTACGCCGGCTGGTTCGACGTCATCCTGTCGCGCATCACCGACATCTTCTTCGCGATCCCGCTGGTGCTGGCCGCCATCGTCATCATGTCGATCACCACCAACCGGACCAGCTTCACCGTCGCCCTGGTGCTCGCCTCGTTCGGGTGGACGTCCATCGCCCGCATCACGCGCGGCACCGTGATGTCCGTGAAGAACAACGAGTTCGTCACCGCCGCCCGCTCGCTCGGCATGGGCCGCGGCGGGATCCTGGTGAGGCACGTGCTGCCCAACTCGGCGGCACCGATCATCGTGTACGCGACGGTCGCGCTGGGCACGTTCATCGTCGCCGAGGCGACGCTGAGCTTCCTCGGCATCGGGCTGCCGCCCGAGACCGTCTCCTGGGGCGGGGACATCTCGGCGGCCCGCAACTCGCTCCGCGTGGCGCCCGAGATCCTCTTCTACCCGGCCGGTGGCCTGGCGCTCACGGTGCTCGGCTTCCTCATGATGGGCGACGTCGTGCGCGACGCCCTCGACCCGAAGGCACGGAAGCGATGACGACACAGTTCCCAGTGACGAACGGCAACCAGCCCGTCGGTGAGGGCGCCGGCCGCAGCTACGAGGCGGGGACCGACAAGCCCCTGCTCGAGATCCGCGACCTCGAGGTGTCGTTCACCACCTCCGAGGGCGTCGTGCACGCCGTCCGCGGTGCCGACATCACCGTGTACCCCGGCCAGTCGGTCGCGATCGTCGGCGAGTCCGGGTCGGGCAAGTCGACCACGGCGCACGCCGTGATCGACCTGCTGCCCGGCACGGGCAAGGTGACCGGCGGCACCATCAAGTTCGACGGCCGCGACATCGTGGGCCTGCCCCGCACGGAGATCGAGGCGATGCGCGGCCGGGACATCGGCCTCGTGCCGCAGGACCCGATGTCCAACCTCAACCCGGTGTGGCGCATCGGCACCCAGATCGAGGAGGCCCTCAAGGCCAACGGCTTCGAGGGCGGCAAGCGGGAGCGCAAGGAGCGCGTCGCCGGCCTGCTCCAGGAGGCCGGCCTGCCCGACGCCGAGCGCCGGGCACGCCAGTTCCCGCACGAGTTCTCGGGCGGCATGCGCCAGCGCTCGCTCATCGCGATCGGGCTGGCCTCGCGGCCGAAGCTCCTGATCGCGGACGAGCCGACGTCGGCCCTCGACGTCACGGTGCAGCGGCAGATCCTCGACCACCTCGAGGTGCTCACGCAGGAGCTCGGCACCGCCGTCCTGTTCATCACCCACGACCTGGGCCTGGCCGC
Source organism: Isoptericola sp. NPDC057391 (assembly GCF_042668085.1). Classification (NCBI taxonomy): domain Bacteria; kingdom Bacillati; phylum Actinomycetota; class Actinomycetes; order Micrococcales; family Promicromonosporaceae; genus Isoptericola; species Isoptericola sp. NPDC057391. Next base: position 2,782 of record NZ_JBHVBO010000277.1, read on the forward strand.
GGAGCGCGCCGAGCACCTCGTGGTGATGTTCAAGGGCCGCGTGGTCGAGTCCGGCCCCGCCCGGCAGATCCTCGCGGACCCGCAGCACCCGTACACCAAGCGGCTCGTCTCCTCGGCGCCGTCGCTCGCGTCCCGGCGCATCCAGGTGGCGCACGAGCAGGGCGCGGAGTCGGACGAGCTGCTGGCGCCCGACCTCGACGCGACGGTCCCGCTCCGCGCGGCCGGCAAGGCGGCGCAGTCCGACATCGTGGTGGCGAAGAACCTCACGAAGGTCTTCACCATCCGCGGCGGCCGCCCGGGTGCGTCGACGGACTTCAAGGCCGTCGACGACGTCAGCTTCAGCCTCAAGCGAGGGCACACGCTGGCGCTGGTGGGCGAGTCGGGCTCTGGCAAGTCCACGGCGGCGAACATGGTGCTGGGTCTGCTCGACCCGACCTCGGGCGTCGTCGAGTTCGACGGCGTCGACATCGCGAAGCAGTCGCCCAAGGAGGCCTTCGCGTTCCGGCGCCGCATCCAGCCGGTGTTCCAGAACCCGTACGGCTCGCTGGACCCGACGTTCTCCATCTACCGGTCGATCGAGGAGCCGCTGGCTCTGCACAAGGTCGGCGGCAAGAAGGAGCGCGAGAAGCGGGTGCGGGAGCTCCTCGACATGGTGGCGCTGCCGCAGTCGGCGATGCGCCGCTTCCCGAACGAGCTCTCCGGCGGCCAGCGTCAGCGCATCGCCATCGCGCGGGCGCTCGCGCTGCGCCCCGAGGTCATCGTGCTCGACGAGGCCGTGTCGGCCCTCGACGTGCTCGTCCAGGCGCAGATCCTGGAGCTCCTCGGGAACCTGCAGGAGGAGCTGGCGCTGTCGTACCTGTTCATCACGCACGACCTCGCCGTCGTGCGGCAGATCGCCGACTCGGTGGTCGTGATGCAGAACGGTCGCGTCGTCGAGCAGGCCAGCACCGACGAGGTGTTCGACAACCCGCGTCAGCAGTACACGCGCGACCTGCTCGCCGCCATCCCCGGCGCCGGGCTGGAGGGCGCGGCGATCGCGGGCTGACGCCCGCCGCAGCCCCGAGGGCC
>NZ_JBHVBO010000278.1:0-3789 GCF_042668085.1 Isoptericola sp. NPDC057391
GGGCGTGGCCCTGGGCCGCGAGCGCGTCGGCGAGCGCCTCGGCGACGGGAGCCGTGCGGATCCACGGCGCCCGCCCGGTGGCCGCTCCGCCGACCGGCCGCTCGGTCGCGATCGCGCTGCCGAGCGCCCCGCCGCGGCCGTCCTCGACGTCGTCGGCGAGCGACCGGAGCGCGGCGGACGTCGTGGCCCAGTCGTCCTCCAGCCGCCGGAACGGCTCGGTGGCGCGGCGGCGCAGGTGCTCGGCGACGGCGGCGCGCAACTCGGGCTCCGCGACCGGCTCCGTCCCGGCCGCGACGTACCCGTCGAGGACCGCCGCGAGCCGCGCCGCGGCGGCGTCGGCGTCGCCGTGCGCCCGCACGAGGGCGGCCGCGAGGGACCCGAGGTCCTCGGCCGGCCGGCCCCAGCGGGCGGCGTCGGCGTCGACCAGCCACAGCTCGCCGGCGGGGCTGCGCACGAGCTGGTCGAGGGACAGGTCCCCGTGCAGGGGGACGGCGCCGTCCGGGCGCGTGGGCAGTCCTGCCCCGGCGGGCCGCGCGCCGTGCAGCGCGGCGGCGAGCGCGCCGACCTCGCGGAGCGCCGCGTCGTCGAGCGCGCCGGCCGCGTCGAGCCGGTCGAGCGAGCGGCCCGGCGCCCAGCCGGTGACGACGACGCCCCGCTCGGCGTCGACGGAACGCAGGCGCGGCACGCGCACGGCGGTCGCTCCCGGCGCCTGGTCGCACACCGCGCCCAGCAGCGCGTACCCCTGGGCGGCGCGCGCGACGGCGTCGGGCCGCACGACCCGCACCAGCGCCTCCCCTCGCGGGCCGCGGGTGTGCAGCACCGCGCGGCGCTCGGGGTTGTGCCGCAGCAGCCGCCACGTCGCGAGACGCCCCACGGCGTCGGCCGCGAGGCCCGCGACGTCGCGTGCCGCGGGGAGCCGCCGGTCGGCGGCCCAGCCGGTGACGACGAGGGCGGCGTCCCGGTCGAGCAGCAGCACCTCCTCCGGCCGGCGCGGGTCGAGGCCCTTGTCCAGCTTGCCGCGCGACCCGTCGGCGTACGCACGCACCAGGACGTCGCGCGGGCCGGAACCGCCCGTCCAGCGGCACGCCAGCACGACGCTGGTGCCCGGCTTGTACCGCAGGTAGGGCCGCGAGACCCGCCCCGGCGCGCCCGTGGCGGCCGCGAGGCGCGCCGTCAGGCGGTCGAGGTCGAGGACGTCTCCCAGCGCGGAGATCGCGGGGTCCGCGGCGGCGACCTGACCCAGGGTCAGGGGGCGGGCGCGGTCGAGCGTCAGGTCAGGCGCCACGGGACGCCACCTCCTCCGGGGCGTGCGGCGGCGCGGGCACCGCCGGCAGGTCGGGGCCGTCGCCGAGCACGACGGCGGGCGGCCCGGACGCGACGACGCGGCCGCCGTCGAGCCGCACCACCCGCTCGCAGTCGCGGGCGGCGTCCAGGTCGTGCGTGATGACGAACGTCGTGCGGCCGCGGGTCAGGCGGCCGAGCGCGTCGACCACCTCGTGCTCGGTCTGCTCGTCCAGCCCGGTGAGGGCCTCGTCGAGCACGACGACCGGGGCGTCGAGCATCGCCGCACGGGCGATGGCGAGGCGCTGCCGCTGCCCGCCGGACAGGGTGCCGCCGCGCTCCCCCACGACGGTGTCGTAGCCGTCCGGCAGCGCGAGGACGAAGTCGTGCGCCCCCGCCACGCGCGCGGCGCGCTCGACCTGCTCGTCGGTGGCATCGGGCACGGCGGCGGTGATGTTCTCCCGCACGGTGCCGTGGAACAGCACGCTCTCCTGCAGCACGACGGCGACGGACCGGCGCACGCTGTCCAGCGTGAGGTTGCGCAGGTCGTGGCCGTCGATCCGCACCACGCCGGCGTCGGGGTCGCGCAGGCGGGAGATCAGCGAGACGAGGCTCGACTTCCCGGCCCCCGAGGCGCCCACGACGGCGACCCGCTCCCCCGGCCGCACGGCCAGGTCGAGCCCCCGCAGCACGGGGTGGCCCGGCACGTAGGAGAACCACACGCCCTCGAACCGCACGTCGCCCAGCGCGCGGCCGATCGGCCGCGCCCAGCTCGCGTCGGTCACCTCCGGCCGGCTCTCGAGCACCTCGACGACGCGCTCCCCCGACGCCCCGGCCTGCGCGATGCGGCCGGTGTACTTCGCGATGTCGCGCATCGGCTTGAACGCCGCCTTGAGGTACGTGAGGAACACGGTGAGCTCGCCCGGCGTCAGCGCGCCGTCGAGCACCCGCTGCGCGCCGACGTACAGCACGACGGCGGTCGCGACGCCCACGAGCACGTCGGTGGAGCGCTCCAGCCCGGCCGACAGCCGCTTGGCGCGCACGCCCTCGCGCAGCGACGACGAGTTGGAGCGCGCGAAGCGCCCGCCCATCCGGTCCTCGAGCGCGTACGCCTGCACGACCTTGACCGCGCCCAGCGTCTCCGTGGCGAGCGACGCGAGCTGCCCCTCCGCCTTGCGCTGGTCGCGCGAGACCTTCCTGATGGTGCGGGACAGGCGCGAGCTGGTGAGCAGGAAGACGGGCAGCACCACCACCATCGCGAGCGCCAGGAGCGGGTCGAGCACCGCGACCACCACGACCATCCCGACGAGCGTCACGACGTTGCCGATCATCGGCAGCATCGCCGTCACCGACACCTCCTTGAGGCGGGTGACGTCGCTGGTGAGGCGCGTGACGAGGTCACCCGTCGTCGAGCCGTCGTGGAAGCGCAGCGACAGCCGCTGCAGGTGCGCGAACACGTCCGCCCGCACCCCCGTGAGCACGCGGTTGCCCGCCAGCGAGAAGCAGACGGTCGACGCGTACGCCGCGCCCGCGCGGAGCAGCACGATCACGAGCAGCGACCCCGCAGCGAGCAGGATGAGCGCGGGCAGGTTCGCGGGCTCCGGCCCGGCCGCCGTCGAGCCCGTGGCGGCGACGATGCCGTCCACCACGTACTTCAGCGGCCACGGCTCCAGCAGCCGCATCCCCACCTCGGCGAGCATCGCCAGGCTGCCCAGCACGAACAGCCGGCGCTCCGGGCGCACGTGGTGGCGCAGGTGCGGCCAGAAGCGCCGGAACGAGCGGCCCGCCTCCCGCATCGAGCGGGGCTTGTACCGGTTCGCCGCGCCGACGCCGGCGGAGGTGTCAGCCATGACGGGCCCCCGCGTGCTCCGGCAGTCGCACCCCGGCGTACCCGAGCGCACGCCGCACGACGACGGACCAGTCGTGCCGCTCCACGGCGACCTGCCGCGCGCGTTCGCCGAGCGCGGCGCGGCGGTCGTCGTCGTGCGCGACGGCGACGAGTGCGTCGGCCAGCGCGGCGGCGTCGCCCGGCGGGACCAGCACACCGGCGGCCCCGTGCTCTAGCGCCTCGGGCAGCTCCCCGACGGCGCTCGCGACGACGGGCAGCCCGGCCGCCAGGTACTCGTAGACCTTCAGCGGCGAGAAGTAGAAGTCGTCGAGCGGCGGGTACGGCGCCACGGCGACGTCGGCGCGGTGCAGCAACCCGGGGACGTCCGACGGCGGCACCGCCCCGGCGTGCTCCACGGCGTCGGCCACCCCGAGAGCGTCCGCCCTCCCGAGGACGGCCTCCCGCTCGGGGCCGTCGCCGACGAGCAGCAGCCGCGCCTCGGGCACGCAGGCCCGCAGCCCGGCGAAGGCGTCGACGAGCACGTCGAGCCCGTGCCACGGCTTCAGGGTGCCGACGAACAGCACGGTGAACGCTGTCGCGTCCTGTCGGACTCTTCGCGCGGACGTATCCCTCCCGAAGTGGAGGGCGCCCTGGCGCCCGTGAACGCGTCCGCGCGAAGG
>NZ_JBHVBO010000279.1:0-3741 GCF_042668085.1 Isoptericola sp. NPDC057391
CCCCGCCGAGACTGGGGCGGGGGGGGCCCGGCCGACGGCGCGGCGGGGGTCAGGGACTGGTCAGGGGGTCAGAGCCCGAGCGAGGCGTACTCGTCGAGGGCGCCCTGCCAGCTCTTCTCCGGGTCGTCACCGTTGAGGTCCACCCGGTTCAGCGCGTTCTGCACGGACTGGTGGATCGCGAAGTAGTTCTTGCCCTTGAACGGGGCCCCGTCGATCGCCTGGGCACGGGTCGAGAAGATCGGGCCGACCGGGGCGTCGTTGAAGAAGTCGTTCGTGGAGCTCTGCACGGTCTCGGAGGCCTGCGCCTCGAGCTGCGACGGGAAGGTGTTGGCGTTCTTGTACGCCTCCTCCTGGATCTCCGGGGAGGTCAGCCACGCCGCGAGCTCCTTGGCCGCGTCGGCGTTCGGGCCCGAGGACGGCACGGTGAGGAACGAACCGCCCCAGTTGCCGCCGCCGCCGGGGAAGACGTCCGCGACGTCCCAGCCCTCGACGCCGCCCGCGTTCTGCTCGATGGACGCGGTCATCCACGGCGGGCAGAGCATGGTGGCCCAGGCGTTGTTCTGGAAGCCGGCGACCCAGTCCTCGCCCCACTGCTCGAGGCCGGCGGACAGGTCGTCGTCGACCGAGGCGGCGAGCACCTGGTCGTACAGGTCCTTGATGTCCTGGTTGGTCTTGAGGTCCTTGGGCTCGCCCGTCGACGGGTCCTCGTACGCGCCGTCGAGCTGGTTCACCATGCCCTGGTAGGTCGGCACCGCGCCGTCGAACCAGGCCGAGTCCGACTTGGCGACGAACTTCTTGCCGAGGTCGAAGTAGTCCTGCCACGTGGCGTCGTCGCCGCCGAGCGCCTCGGCGACCTTCTCGCGGTCGGTCGGCAGACCGGCCTTCTCGAACAGGTCGGCGCGGTAGCAGATGGCCTCCGGGCCGATGTCGGTGCCGTAGCCGATGAGCTTGCCGTCGGCCGTCGTGGCCTGCTGGACCTTCCAGTCCACCCACCGGTCGGCCAGGGCCGGGTCGGTGAGGTCCTCGAAGAGGTCGGGGTACTGCATGAGCTCGGGCAGCCAGTCGACCTCGATGGCCTCGATGTCGGCCAGGCCCTCGCCGCCGGCGGCGAGCTTGGTCGTGAGGTTGTTGCGCGCGTCCTCGGACGTCGCGGCGGTGACCTGCTTGACGGTGACGTTCGGGTGCTCCTCGGTGTACTTCGCGAGGAGCTCGTCGGTGTAGCCGAACTGGTTGAAGGTGGCGACGGTCAGGGTGACCTTCTCGTCACCGGAGGCCTCGTCGCCGCCGTCGCCCGAGCCGCCGCAGGCGGTCAGGGCGAGGGCGAGGGTCGCGACGCCGGCGGTCGCCGCGACGACGCGGCGGGTCCGGCGGGTGGGTCGGGTGCTGCTGAGCACGGTGACTCCCTTGTCTGGGTCGGGCATGCGAGATGGAGGGTTGGTAGCGCTCCCACCGTCATGGTGGTAGCGCTCCCACAGCCAGGTCATGATGCTGGCCGTCGGTAGTGACGAAAGTCAAGCCCGCCGAGGGTGTCGATGCCGTTCCGTGACGCAGAGGGATGCGTCTGCGCAGGTCAGAGGCCTGGGCGGCCGGCTCGTGTCCGGATCGTTATCGGTCTTCACCCGGCGCGGAGCGCGTCGCGAGCCACTCCCGGCCGGCCTTGCCCTCGGCCTCGAGGGTCGAGCGGACCGCTCGTGCGGCGGCCTCGGCCACGGCGGCGCCGAACAGGGGCACCGTCGCACGGACCTCGCCGTCGTACACCTGCCGCGTGCCGCCGTCCGCCGTCGACTCCAGGCGCACCGTCCCGGTCACCCGCACGGGCGCGCCGGCGATCTCGACGGCGATGGTCCCGGTGCGCAGGTCGCCGGACGGCGCCTCCCACACCTCCGCCTGGCGCACCTCCAGGTGGTCGCCGACGAACGGCCGCACCTGCGCGGGGATGAGGTCGGTGGGCAGGGTGCGCCGCACCGCGATCGTGAAGCCGTCGGCCGGGCTGCCGGTCACGTCCGCCTGCTCGACGCGGCCGCCGGGGTCGCGCAGCGCCCGCCAGCGGATGAACGCCTCGTCGGCGAGCATCGCGACGACGGCGTCCGCGTCCGCCGCGTAGGTCAGCTCCACGGTCAGGTGCACGAGGTCACCCTACCGAGGCGGGAGCGGGGCGGGAGCGCCCGTAGGCTGGTGGGCGTGTCCGCCATGAGTGACCTCATCGCCCAGAACGCCGACCTCTCCGAGGAAGACGCCGAGTGGCTGCACCTCCTCGTGGGCGACTGGCAGCTCGTGTCAGACCTCGCCTTCGCCGACCTCGTGCTGTGGCTCCCCACGTCCGACGGCGGCTTCGTCGCGCTCGCCCAGTGCCGGCCGTCCACCGGGGCGACGGTGCACTACGACGACATCGTCGGCTCGTTCGCCCCCGACGGGCAGCGCCCGCAGCTCGCGGCGGCCATGACCGAGGTGCGGGCGCAGCGCTCCCGTGAGCCGCGCTGGTTCGGCGCGTACGCCGTCCGCGAGGAGGCCGTGCCGGTGGTGCACGAGGGGCGGCCGATCGCCGTCGTCGCGCGGCAGACCAACCTCGGCTCCGGGCGCACGCCCAGCCGCCTCGAGCTCAACTACGTGGAGTCGGCCGACGACATCCTCGCGATGATCGGGCGGGGCGAGTACCCCGCCACGAACGCCGCCACGGGCCCGCGCCGCGGAGCACCGCGCGTCGGCGACGGGCTCATCCGCCTCAACTCCGAGGGCGAGGTGCTCTACGCCAGCCCGAACGCGCTGTCCTGCTTCCACCGCCTCGGCGTCATCGGGCCGCTCGTCGGGCAGTCGCTGGTCGAGGTGACCGCCGACATCGTGCAGCACCAGGACACGGTGGACGAGTCGCTGCCGCTGGTCGTCATGGGCCGCGCGCCGTGGCGCACCGACATCGAGGCCAAGGGCGTGGCGCTGTCCCTGCGCGCCCTGCCGCTCACCGACCACGGGCAGCGCATCGGCGCGGTCCTGCTGTGCCGCGACGTGTCCGAGCTGCGCCGCCGGGAGCGCGAGCTCATGACCAAGGACGCGACCATCCGCGAGATCCACCACCGGGTGAAGAACAACCTCGCCACCGTGGCCGCGCTGCTGCGGCTGCAGGCCCGCCGCATGGACGTGCCCGAGGCCCGGGCCGCGCTGGAGGAGGCGATGCGCCGCGTCGCGACCATCTCGATGGTGCACGAGTCCCTGTCGCAGACCCTCGACGAGCACGTCGAGCTCGACGACATGCTGAGCCGCGCGCTGCGCCTGGCCGCCGACGTGGCGTCGACGCGGACGCAGGTGCGCACCCGCCAGACCGGGTCGTTCGGCATGGTCCCCGCGCAGGACGCCACGCCCCTCGCGCTGGTGCTCACCGAGCTCGTGACGAACGCCGTCGAGCACGGCTTCCCCGGGCGGGAGTCGGGCAACGTCGAGATCGACGTGCAGCGCGACGGGGCCTCGATGCGCGTGGTCGTCGCCGACGACGGCGTGGGGATGCCCGACGGCATCGCCACGCTGGGGCGCGCGTCGCGCAGCGGCCTGGGGTCGCAGATCGTGCAGACGCTCGTGACGAACGAGCTGGGCGGCACCATCGACTGGGAGGCGCGCGAGGGCGGCGGCACCCAGGTGGTGCTGGAGCTGGAGCTGCGCGACGGTCAGCCCGCGGCGCGCTCCGGGTACTGACCGGCGACCGGCTTCTGACCGGTGAGAGCCGGACGCACGAAGGGACGGACCGCGCTGCGG
>NZ_JBHVBO010000280.1:0-3682 GCF_042668085.1 Isoptericola sp. NPDC057391
GCGTCGGGTCGCCGCGCGCCGTCAGGCCGCGGAGAGCAGCTCCTTCGAGATGGTGTCCGCCACCTCGTGCAGGAGGGGGAGCGCGGCCTCGCCGAACTCGTAGGTCACGCGGGCCGCGGGCCCGGACACCGAGAGCGCGGTCGGGGTGGGCGCGTCCTTCACGGGGACGGCGAAGCACCGCACGCCGATCTCCTGCTCGCCGTCGTCGACGGCGTAGCCCTGCTCGCGGATCGTGCCGATCTCCTTGAGCAGGTCCTCGACGTCCGTGATCGACAGGTCCGTGGCGGGAGGCATCCCGACGCGACCGACGATGTCGCGGATCGTCTGGTCGGGCAGCTCGGCGAGCACCATCTTGCCGACGCCGGTGCAGTGCGTGTAGACGCGTCGTCCCACCTCGGTGAACATCCGCATCGAGTAGGACGACGAGGCCTGGGCGACGTACACGACCATGTCGCGGTCGATCATCGCGAGGTTGGCGCTCTCGCCGAGCTCGCGGGCGAGCCGCTCCAGGTGCGGGCGGGCGCTGGCGCCGAGCTGGCGTCCGGCGCTCTCGCCCAGCCGGATGAGGCGGGGTCCCAGGGTGTACCGGCGGGACGGGAGCTGGCGGGCGTAGCCGCGCCCGACGAGCGTCCGCATGAGCCGATGGATCGTCGGGAGCGGGAGACCGGCGGCCGCCGCCAGCTCGCTGAGGGCGGCGTCGCCGCCGAGGTCGGTCATGATCTCGAGCAGGTCGATCGCCCGGTCCACCGACTGCACTCCGGTGCCGTTCGCCATGGGTGTGGTCCCCCTTCGCAAAGTCTCATGAACCGATCCCGGTTCCAGAAACCATCCTTCCACATCTCGAAACTTCATGTCATCAGTGCCACGAAAGGAAACCCAGGCCATGGCGATGCCCAGCCCCAGCTATACGATCACCCTCCGCGTCGAGGCGCCCGCCTCGCAGCGCGCGACGAGCGAGATCGTCCACGAGATCGCCACGGCCGGCGGCTCGGTGATGGGCGTGGACATCGCCCAGTCGCACGCCGACTCGATCGTCGTCGACGTCACCTGCGACACGGTCGACGCCGAGCACGGCGAGCGGATCGTCGCGGCGCTCGACGCCCTCGACGGCGTGCGCGTGCTGAAGATGTCGGACTCGACGTTCCTCATGCACCTCGGTGGCAAGATCTCCGTCACCCCCAAGGTGCCGCTCAAGACGCGCCGCGACCTCTCGCGCGCGTACACGCCGGGCGTCGCCCGCGTCTGCCTCGCGATCGCCGACCGCCCCGAGGACGCGCGCCGCCTCACCATCAAGCGCAACACCGTCGCGGTCGTCACCGACGGCACGGCCGTCCTCGGCCTCGGCGACATCGGCCCGCAGGCCGCCATGCCGGTGATGGAGGGCAAGGCCGCGCTGTTCAAGCAGTTCGCCGACGTCGACGCCTGGCCCATCGCCCTCGACACGACCGACACCGAGGAGATCATCCGCACGGTCAAGGCGATCGCCCCCGGCTTCGGCGGCGTGAACCTCGAGGACATCTCCGCGCCGCGCTGCTTCGAGATCGAGAAGCGCCTCCGCGAGGAGCTGGACATCCCCGTCTTCCACGACGACCAGCACGGCACCGCCATCGTGGTCCTCGCGGCGCTCATCAACGCGCTCAAGGTCGTGGACAAGAAGATCGAGGACGTCCGCATCGCCGTCTCCGGTGTCGGCGCCGCGGGCTCGGCGATCATCCGCCTGCTGCTCGCCCAGGGCGCGAAGGACATCATCGGCTTCGACCGTCACGGGGCCCTCACGCCCGAGTCGGCGGGCGACGACGAGAACCGCACGTGGATCGTCGAGAACACCAACCCGTCGGGCTTCACCGGCACGCTCAAGGAGGGGCTCGTCGGCGCCGACGTCTTCGTGGGCGTCTCGGCCGGCAACATCCTCACGGGCGCGGACGTCGCGACGATGAACGACGGCGCGATCGTGTTCGCGCTCGCGAACCCGACGCCCGAGGTCGACCCGATCGCCGCGGGCGAGACGGCCGCCGTCGTGGCGACCGGCCGCAGCGACTACCCGAACCAGATCAACAACGTGCTGGCCTTCCCGGGCCTGTTCCGCGGCCTGCTCGACGCGGGCGCCACGCAGATCACGGACGAGATGCTGCGCGTGGCCGCGGTCGCGATCTCGTCGGTGGTGAGCGACGACGAGCTCAACTCCGCCTTCATCATCCCGGGCGTGTTCGACAGCCGCGTGGCCGAGGCCGTCGCGGACGCCGTCCGGACCGAGGGTCTCAAGGAGGTCCCGGTCGAGGCGCACCGCGCGGAGGACGCCGAGCACCTGGCCCAGCACCTGGGCCGGGCGCTGCACGCGGAGAGCGCGGCGGTGGCCCGATGAAGGCGTCCCTGGACCAGGCCGCGCTCGACGACGTCGAGCGCCGGCTCGCCGCGCACGACGCCCACCTCGAGCGGGCCTACCCGGGCGACGACGGCACGCGCCAGCCCGTGCACACCGTGTACGTGCCGGCGCACCGGTACGCCGCGGGGCTCGCGCAGGACTGGGGCGCCCAGGCCCGGGCCGCCGTCGAGGCGCAGGGGACCGAGGCGCTCCTGGACGCCGTCGGCGTGAGGGACGACCTGCGCGAGGCCGTCGCGGCCCAGGTGGAGCGGAAGCTCGCCACGGAGCCGATCGAGGACCTGCGCATCGACCTCGAGGACGGGTACGGCACGCACCCGGACGCCGAGGAGGACGAGGTGACCGCCGCCGCGGCAGCCGCGCTGCGCGCCGAGCTGGACGCCGGGGGAGCGACGCCGTTCGTCGGCATCCGGTTCAAGTGCTTCGAGCGGCCCACCCGGGCCCGCGGCCTGCGCACGCTGGACGTGTTCGTCAGCACCCTCGCGGCGTCGGGGGACCTGCCGGACGGGCTTGTGCTGACGCTGCCGAAGGTGACCGGCGTCGTGCAGGTCGAGGCGATGGTCGCCGTCTGCGAGCGGCTGGAGGAGGCGAACGGCCTGCCGGCCGGGCGCCTGCGCTTCGAGGTGCAGGTCGAGACGCCGCAGTCGATCCTCGACTCCGCGGGCACGACGACCGTCGCGCGGATGATCCACGCGGGGGCGGGGCGCGTGAGCGGCCTGCACTACGGCACGTACGACTACTCGGCGTCGCTCGGCATCGCGGCCGCGTACCAGTCGATGGAGCACCCGGCGGCGGACCTCGCCAAGGAGGTCATGCAGCTCGCGGCGGCCGGCACGGGTGTGCGGCTGTCCGACGGCTCGACGAACGTGCTCCCCGTCGGTGACGACGCGCAGGTGCGCGCCGCGTGGGCCAACCACGGGCGCCTCGTGCGCCGCTCGCTCGAGCGCGGCTTCTACCAGGGCTGGGACCTGCACCCGGCCCAGCTGCCGAGCCGGTTCGCGGCGACGTACGCGTTCTACCGCGAGGGCTTCGAGCCCGCTGCCGAGCGGCTGTCGAACTACGTGAACGAGGTGGAGGGGGCGGTGCTCGACGAGCCCGCCACCGCCAAGGCGCTCGCCTGGTACCTCAAGCGCGGCGTCGACTGCGGCGCGCTGGGCGCCGACGAGATCGTCGAGCGCACCGGCCTGCAGCCGGCCGAGCTCACCGCGATCGTGACCCGCCCGCTCGGGGGCTGACCCCGGCGCGCTCGCCTCGCGCCCCCGGCTCCCGGCCACGACGGCCCGGCAGGACGACGTCCTGCCG